>NZ_JAKJSQ010000077.1:0-15400 GCF_050337105.1 Aliivibrio kagoshimensis | reverse complement strand
TCGTTAAATAGTGCTCTGAAAATGAACTTCGCATAATATTACCGTAACAGATAAAAAGTACCCTTCGGTCGGGATTCAGAGTAAACAATTGATGTAACTTCTTTTTTACTTTAATTCTCCGTCTATTTATTAAAAATGGACTCTTTTTTGTCAGTACCCAAGTGAATTGCTCAATGACTGTTTTTATCTCATGTATGAACGGACTAATATCACTCCAAGAAAAGCTGTCCAGCTTCTCTTTCCCGACAAGAACCCGACCAAAGCTTAATAAATTTTTGGTTACACTTACTATGACTTTGCTCGTAGAATAATGAGCATGGTCATATTCAGCATCACCTTTTATCCTGTATAGGTCAGCAATTAATTGTCTGCCATAATAGTCTTCATCGTATTTTAATAATGGTTGATTTGGTAATTCACCATTAATGAGATAGTCAGCATACAATTGAGGGAAATCTACTCCGGCTGCAACGGCTAATGGCAGTGAGCCCCAAAACCTTGCATTAACTTCGACCAATATCCACTCTCTGGTTTCAACATTACGGCGATATTCAAACATACCGACACCCGTATAGTTTGTTTCCCCACACAATTTTTCGGTAGCAGTAAGAAGTTCCGGATCAAGTGGGATGCTTTTACGATAAGAACTACCACCTCCTTGCTTAGGTTCTGCAACACGAATGTGAGCAAAAGCAGCATGGATCTTACCTTCGACGGCAAAAATTGATAATCCTTCACCTTTACCTTCAAAGAACTCTTCAATTAAAAAGGAAGTATTGTTTTCACTTAATGAATTCGCAAAAACGTCATATTCCTGTTCATTATTGATGATCTTGACATTCTGTCTACTCGACAGTGAATCTTCATTAAACGATTGAAGTGGTTTAATGACAAACTGTTTCCCATAATCACTACTAATTGTCTGATAACTTACATGCCGTAAATCAAAGATGTCACCTTTAGCAACTGAAACGCCACACTCTATTGCTGCTCGCTTCGTTTTCCATTTATCAAACAAAATATCCAATGAGAGTGAGTTTGAAATGGCAAGTTGTGTGTCCGAAGGTATAAAAGATCGTTGAGACCACAATGGATAGATGGCTCGTTCATCACAAGGGATAACAAGATCGAACTGATAGCGTTGAATCAGAGCTAATACTCTGTCTAGCCACTGTTGCTGTGTATAAGCTTGATAATTATAAGTATGAACAGTGGTTAGAAAACAAGATTTGAATGCAGGGCTTTGTTGATCATAACAAACAGCATGAACTTCGTAGCCGGAAGTCGCCAATGAACGAATAACAGTCAAGAAGCTACGGGCATCTTCTCCAAGTACAAGGACTCGCTTACTCATCGCCCTATGCAAGTTTGGCATTAGTTTTCATTCCGATTCAATATCCTTTTGAATTCTTCAAAGATAACCGCTGTATCTTAGTGCGTTATGCAGTGACAGTATACACTATCGCCTTTTAAAATATGTGATGAAATTGTAAACCACATTCATCTTATTAATCAATTGTTTTAGGCTAATTTGAACATAACCTAGGCGATATTTTGTAATCAGTTCCTTAAGCTAATGAAGCATCAGGTATGTCTATTAACGTTTTATTAGAGCCCGTTATTTTTAGCACTATATTTATAAATTTATGTATTGAATTTAATTGTAATTGACATTTTACAGTTAATTTTGACCTATTACGGCTAAGCCATCATACTGTCTGTGTAAATTTATGCTCAAGGATGGCACATGAAGGCTCAAATATTCGTACGATTATGCAGCAGATACTTACTCATTTGTGGTATAGCGTTTAACTTAGTTTTACTTGTTTCTTCTTATTATGTATTAAAACAAGTGCGTTATAGTGCCGATAATTTACCTCTAGCGATAATCAAAATTGCTGACTCACTACAAGCGAACTATCCAAGTGTGAACGTAATTTCAAATCCTCTGGAGAGTATTGCTAAGTATTTTTATTACCCTGATCAGTATGCTGGGGTTACTTCTTCAGGCAACATTCCAACAGTCGGACCGGCTTATACAGACACCACCAACGACCTTATTGAGGATCAAGAATCTACACTTCTTATTTCTAATTCAGATCAATTAATTAAAGCCCTTAAACATGCTAAACCTGGTCAAACTATCCTTCTAAAAAACGGCACATACACTATTAAAGCTCGAAGTGTCAAAACCAGTTCGGCGATGGCAACAAAAGATTCACCAATAACACTTTCTGCAATTAATATCGGGAAAGTTACCATTAATTTAGCGAGCTCGGAAGGGTTACATATTTTATCTCCCTATTGGAGAATTAATGGCATTCGGTTTAATGGAACTTGTCAAACAGATGATTGGTGTGATCATGCCATACATGTTGTAGGCAATGGTTCAAATATTGAAATAATGAACAACCAATTTATAAACTTCAACGCAGCGATTAAGGTTAATGAATTAAAAGGTGTCTACCCAGATAATGGTAAAATATATAATAACCATTTCTACTCTGATAGACCTCGCAAAACAAAAAAATCGGTCACTCCGATCAATATTGATCATGCGAGTAACTGGTCTGTTAGCAATAATATCATTCAGGATTTCATTAAAGCTGCAGGCAATAAAGTGAGCTATGGTGCCTTTTTTAAGGGGGGAAGCGTTGGCGGGGTGTTTGAAAATAATCTAGTGATATGTTCCTCTTCTAACCTCAAATATAAAGGCTCAACGGTAGGCTTATCGATTGGTGGGGGCGGAATGTCTCAAAAAGTACGTAGAGATAAATCTACTTTTGAAGCCAAAAAGACAACGGTAAGAAATAATATTGTTATGTTCTGTTCAGATGTTGGCTTATACGTTAACAAAGGGGCAGAAAGCCTTATAAATAATAATATTTTCTATAACACTCAAGGGATCGATGTCCGGTTTAAAGAATCAAGTGCAACCATCGTTAATAACATATTGAGTGGAAAAATAAGAAACCGAGACCACGCTACCATTTTTGAGCTCGGTAACCTGATCTCCCAAAAGAATTATTGGCGAGGTTCAGAACAATTAAATGAATTTTTCCAGAACCCTTCCGCTATTGATTTTACATTTATGGGCAATAATAACGTTAACAATGAACACGATATTCAGGCCTATCCTTTACAACAATCAGGAGTCCGAGATTTTTGTGGTAATGAAATTAATAATGATGACCGATTTATCGGTGCATTTAAGAGTAGTCGTAACTGCTTTTAGACTGCACATGACGTTTAAGTTTGCGGCTAAAGTTCTCAGCAGTAAGTAAAAAATGTGGATGCTGATATTTAAAAACGGCCAAGTCAGATTGTTGGTTCGCAAACGTAGATTTGTATCTCGCTGCTCCCCCCATAAAGTCATACGTCATTTTGCCCTCTTCTATCGCTTTTTTAATCAGTAGGTAGTGTGAGACTAATCCAGGCTTTAAATGTGAATCATCCATCGTATAATTTATGGCACTTAAATAGAAATAGACTTGGGTGTCTGTTTCCAAATTGTAAATAATGGCAATGGTCGTTTCATTAACAGAAAGGCGGTGTATTTGAACGTTTTTATGTTGTATCCCACGTTCAATTAAAGTGGAGTGAAAGCCAACAAAATCAGTATTAATAAAGCCACTCCCACCTTTCGAGCTGCCCCAACGACTAATATGATACGGTTTGGCCATGTCAAAGAACTCCATTGCCTTAGAGACCGTCAAGGCAGTTTCAACTTTGAGCTCTCCTAGAGCCTCATAGCGCTGGATACTTCTTTTAATCTGATATCTTGAACTTCTTGATAGTGACATAGTAAAGGCATCCACATCTCCATTAAATACAGATAGATCTAGACCATATGCTGTTGTACGCCATGTCACTCGCTGTAGAACACCAATTTTGTGAATCGTATCGAAGTCATTAACGAAAGAGGCTCCAACAATAAAGCTCTCTCGTTGCTTAATCGTATGGAAAACTTTAGAAGCCATGCACTCTCTGATTTGAGTTGCAGATGTTTTATCCATTAAAAAGTCATTATACTCAATCCAAATCTGGTCTTTACTTTCATCACCCATTCGGTGCAAGTAGCTGTTGCCATGTTGAGTACAATTATCTAAAAGGGAGGTTTGTTTTATCAGTATCCCAAGACCTACAATGCCATTGTTAGCTCTTGCTTCCACTAAAATGAAATCACCAACAAAAGTGTCTAGCCAGCTGCTGATCCAAAGCCAAGATAAGAAAATATTCTCATTAGCTTTAGTTTCCAGTCCTTTCCATGCTTCAGCAAGCCACTCTCTATCTGGATTGATAAATAACTCACAACTGATTGCTTCAACATCTCGCATTCTATCTACATTCCTTTGCAAATAAACAAATTAAGCAATTATATTCATAGCAGAAATAATCACAGAAGGTATAATTGACAGTAAAAGTGTACTACATTGCGTAACTTAAAGTACAAAACATTTTCTTAATTGGATATTGATATGGACATCAAATTTAGTCGACCATTATGCAAAGTTATCATTGCAGGCTGCTTCTCTCTTCTTTTAGTGGGCTGCAACAAAACGGCAGAAGAACACTTTACTCAAGCTGAAGATTATTTAAAAGAAGATGATAACTCTGCTGCAATCATTGAATTAAAAAATGCCATTCAAAAATCTCCAGACTTATCTGACGCACGAACCTTACTTGGACGTTTATATCTAGAACAGGGACATTTTATTAATGCTACGGTTCAACTTGAAAAAGCGTTAGAAACCTCAACAGATAAAAATAGAGTCTATCCATTACTCGCTCGTGCTTTATACAGCGATGGAAATTATGACAAGCTTTTTTCTCTTGTAGAAACTGCCAATGTAAGTGAAAACAGTGATGCGTTTGCAGACTTACGCGGTATTGCAGCTCTTGCCTACCTACAAAAAGGGGATCTCGACAATGCCCGTCATAATATTGAGCTGGCTTCAGAAGCAAGCCTGGATGCTGTCTATTCAAAACTAAGTCTAGCGGCTTTAAATGCGCAAAATGATGATTATTTGTCAGCCATGTCTACCGCTAATGAACTCATCAAAATAGTGCCAAATAATCCTGACGTTCACCTTTTCCTCGGGCACCTTTATCAGAATAAGGGTGAATTTGAACAAGCCGCCAAGGCATACACTCAAGCGTTTGAACTCGCGCCCGGTGCCAACCAGTATCAATTCTTTATTACACAAGCATATCTATCAGACAAAAAATATTCTGAAGCAGAAAAAGTGATCGATGAACTTATCGCGATTTCTCCTCAACACCCTGTGATTAATGGGTTTAAAGCGCAGACCCGTTACGTTGTTTCTGACTTCGAAGCCGCATTCCGACATGCTGAACTCTCAATTCAAAATGGATCAAAAAATCAATTTGTTGTGGTTATTGCCGGAGTATCTGCTTTCAAGTTAGAAAAATATGAGCAAGCTAATAGGCACCTCAGAAAAATTGCAAAGCTAGCGCCAAAAACCCACTTCATTCATAAGATGTACGCCTTAACAAAAATCAAATTAGGATATATTGATGATGCGCTAACCATTCTTGAGTCTGTTCCTCTAGACACACAAATTGACAGTGACTTCCTGTCATACTCATCTCTTGAGCTATCAAAGATAGGGAAGAACGATGAAGCTTTAGAGTTAATTCAGCGCTTATCGGAGAGTGAGCTTCAAACCCCAGGTTCTACCACTACAACTGGCATTATTAAACTCTTTAATAATGACCAATCGGGCGTTGAAGACCTAAAGTTAGCGATTAAACAAGTGCCAGATTCTGAGCAAGCTAATCTAACGCTCGCTCTACACTATTTAAAACAGAACATGGTTATTGAAGCGGAGCAAAGTGTTGACAACTGGTTGAAATTATCTCCTGATAATCTGAATGCTATAAATCTAAAAGCTACCGTTGAGTTGTTCAAAAAAGACGATGTTCAAGCTGAACAATGGTTACTTAAAGCATTAACGATTAACCCTGACTATATCTCTTCATTGTCTGAACTAGCAAAATTGAAGGCTCGTAATAAAGAGTTAACTGCAGCTTATGATTATGCCTACAAAGCCAAAGCATTGTCCCCACTAAACCCTGTTGTCGCTCGTCTATTTATTGTTTTGAGCAATAAAACAGACTCTTATGAAAAAAGTCTTAAGCTCGTTGACCAGCAATATAATTCAGAACCTGAGAATGTCGCACTGATTCATCAGAAAGCACTGTTCGAGTTTTCAAATAAAAAGTATGCCGAGGCTATCAGTGTTCTTAGCGGTCTGCCGCCTACTCGACGATTGCCGTCCACGTGGGCGCTGCTTGCTGATATTTACACTGCAAATGGTGATAATGATACTGCGAAAGTAACGTATCAGGCTTGGTTAAAACAAGACTCTGAATCTCCTGCTCCCTACATAAAGCTAATTCAGTTTAATGATAAAAACAGTCTTGACTCAGAAGCAATACAGCTTGCCGTTGAGGCTCGAGCAAAATTTACTGATGAGATCTTCTTCCCACTTGCCATCGCGAAACTGACGGCTAAATCAGGTGAATTAGATAAGGCACTTTCATTTATTCACTCTCTAGGTGAGACTGTTCAACAATCACTGCCGTTTGTTGATCTACAAGCCGCCATCTATAATTCAAAGCTACAATATAACAATGCACTGCCATTTTATCGTAAAATGTACGAAGCAAACCCTACCTTACAAAACGCAATGAAAGTCGCGGTGACTCATCAACGTAATGGTGAAACTACTCAAGCTATTACCAGTTTAGAGTCCGCAAAGGATCAGGTTGAAGACCCTAATTCAGCGATCGATTTTAAGTTAGCCGAACTCTATTCAAGTACTTCACCCAAAAAAGCAATTGAGCACTTTTTGGCTGTTATTAACAAGTACCCTGAAAATGTTCCTTCATTAAATAATGTTGCTTGGTTATTTCTGGAAACAAAAGATTTTGAAAAAGGATGCTACTACGCTGAACAAGCATATTCATTCGCCTCTGCGTCGACAGAAGTTCAAGACACATTAGGCTTATGTTATTTGAAGACCTCTAAATATGTACAAGCTGAAAAGTTATTGTCTTCTGCATATAACGAGAAAAAAGAGAATGTCGATATTGCTTTACATTACGCTGAAGCATTGATTATGAATAACAATAAAGAAGAAGCTAAAGTAGTATTGGCATCGATTCAAACGGCTAATCCAGCGATTGAAAAGAAGATTGATGAACTCTTAAGTTATTAGTTTTAAATGTTATTTCCGCTATTAAAAATGCCGATCAATTGATCGGCATTTTATCTTCTATATTATTATAGAAATTAGATTTTATTTTTACGACGACGTTTACCCGCAAATCCAGCAAACATCAATCCGGCACCCCATAATGCTAATGCAGTTGGCTCTGGGATGGTGGCATTTACGTTACCATTGCCACTTCCAGATACCATTTGCGACCAATCCGGATGACCACTTATGTTAAAGGTAAACCCAAATTGGATATCTTCATAGGGATCAATATAGGCAAATGGTAAGTTGTTACTATCAGCATCATTAAATAAGCTTCCAGCTAAGCCTGTAAAGACAAGCTCACCAACACCGAGGTCATTAACACTTAACACACCTGCAGAACCTGTAGCATCAAGTGCCAGTCCCCAGTCTTTTACATCATCCTGTGTCAATATATCAAAAAAGCTGTATTCTGAGATCACATTATACGAGCCAGCTCCTGTAATAGGTGCGTCGAGTACAATTCTGAAATCAATGGCAATTGGCGCAGTATCGTAGGTTTCAACTGTGTTGTAGAGAACGCCACCATCAGTTGAATGACGGACTAAGATGTTATCCAAATTATCAGCATAATTTAGGTCACCGAAAGTTGCATCAGCACCTCCGCTACTGTCACCATCATTCATCACTGTATCCCTAAAAGTAGCGTAATTTACGCCATATTCAGGAGTGCCAGATTCTGTACCAATCTCATCATAGTATTGAGATGGGTCATACGTAAAGTCAACACCGTTCAACTGCATTTGAATCTTTATGCTATCTGCGTTTGCTGCTGCACCGTAAGAAACCAGTGCTGCGACAGCTCCTATTTTTAATATCATATTGAATGATTTTTTCACTTGCGACTCCTTGCATTAAAAGAATTAAGTCACATATACAACTCATATTATGCTCACCCTGACTATGCAACAGGTGGGCCAACAATATATTGTTCGAAAAATCATCAACTTAATATGCTATTCGTGCATATAAATTAGATTTTGTAAAAAAACCAGACATTTATTTATCTAACTATCAATAAAAAAGGCTTGTCATTAAGACAAGCCTTTTTTATCTGGAACCACTGATTACTTCGTCATTTTTACTAACGATATTCCAAATAACCATTCTAGGTCTTTTGCACTTTCAGGACCAAAAAGTTCAGAACAAACAGAATAGAGTCTTTCAATCCCTCTTCGGGTAAACTCATGCGTATTTTCAGCGGTAACAATATGATGAAATAACAATTTCAAAATGGCTAAAAACTCTTGTTTATCAAGAGATTCAATCCAACTATCAATAAAAGCCTGTTTCCCATTATCTAGGTCTAACGTCTCAACAAATATCTTAAAAATACGTCCATCTAAGGCCGCAATGAAATCAGTCTTCTTAGGGAAATGGTGACTAATACCAGTACGTGACACACCAGTTTGTTGGCTTAAAGTCGTGTATGACATCTTGTCATAACCTAGTCTAAGTATTTGATCGATTACTGCATCCATGATTGTTTGGATGGTAATTTCAGTATCTTCCTTACTGCGTTTAGGCATAAAACAACGTATTCCTATTTTTAACACTTACTTAAAAACGTAGTGTGACATCCATAATTTTGGTCATCATTCTTACATATCCTAATATCTGAGTGAAGTGTTAATTGATAATTGCTGTAATTGATAAGACCCTCATTCTATTTCTTCTCCTTATTTACTTGACTAGCAACAAATAAAGTAGGATATTAACAAATAATTAACAACTGGTTAGACCTCGTGACATTTGTCTATTGATTCAAAATAGGAAGGACAATATGAGTAAGCAAATTTTATTCCCTCATCAGCATGTAAAGCACTGGGCAGAAACTAAACCTGATGATACCTTTCTTAGACAGATCATTGATCGACAGTTTGTCGATTTCAGCTTTCTAGATGTTTATACCCAAGCAAGACAAATGGTTACAAAGCTTCATGAAATTGGGCTGCAACCGGGCGATAAAGTTGCCGTGATCTCTAAAAACTGTGCAGAATGGTTTATTACCGATTTAGCGCTAATGTTAGGGGACTTTATTAGTGTCCCAATTTTTCCTACCGCCGGCAGCGAAACTATTGAACATGTGCTGACTCATAGCGAATCTAAAGTCCTTTTTATCGGTAAATTAGATTCAGCTGATGCCTTGAAGGACTCTTTAACTGGCTTACAATCATTAACAACCATCTCATTCCCTTACAAGCGCCTTGAGTGCGAATACTTATGGGACGAAATACTTAATAGTTGTGAGCCTGCTGTATGCAGCCTAGAACGCCCTTACTCTAGTGTAATGTCAATTGTCTATACTTCTGGTACTTCGGGGCTGCCCAAAGGTGCTCTTCTTACTTACGGCTCATTTGCATGGACATCCGCTCAAATAATATCTCTTATTAAAATTCTTCCCGATGACAAACTGTTTTCATATTTGCCACTTGCTCATATTACCGAACGAGTCTACATACTTGGAACATCAATGACTGCTGGGCTCAATGTGGCCTTCCCTGAATCTTTAGACACATTTATTGATGACGTCAAAATGCAACAGCCCACTGTCTTTATCTCAGTTCCAAGATTATGGACACTTTTCCAGCAGAAAATTCTTGAGAAATTACCTCAACGTAAACTGAACGTTTTACTGAAAATCCCTTTTATCTCTACCTTCTTAAAGAACAAACTTGCTAAAGGGTTAGGCTTAGCAAACTGCCGCGTCTTGGGTTGCGGCTCAGCGCCAGTCTCTTCAGGGTTATTAAAATGGTATGAAAGTGTTGGAATGAACATCAGCGAAGCGTGGGGAATGACTGAGTCTTTTGCCTATAGCACCATTAATTATCCATACCGGGCCGATAAAGTGGGTACGGTTGGTATCTCAGGTCCGGGTATTGATATTAAAATTGCCACTGATGAAGAGATTTTGGTTCGCAGTGAAGGGATATTTAAAGGTTATTATAAAAATCAACAAGCCACAGATGAAACAGTGATAGATGATTGGTTACATACTGGAGATATCGGTGCGTTAGACAGTGATGGTTACCTCTCAATTTTAGGCCGAAAGAAAGATAACTTTAAAACGGCAAAAGGCAAATTTGTCTGCCCGGTTCCTATCGAGAGACGTTTATTTGACCTTAGCAGCATAGAACTAATGTGCGTAGTAGGTTCAGGAATGCCTGCTCCTATCTTGCTTGCTATTCCCCACGCGATTCCAAACTTTGATCATAAAAGATTTGAACGGAAACTTCATCGCGTGCTTAAACAGATCAATAGTGAATTAGAATCCCATGCCAAAATAGCGGGTACTCTAGTCATCGATGAACCTTGGTCAATTGATAACGGAATTTTAACGCCTACGTTAAAGATCAAGCGCCATTTATTAGAAAAGAAGTACCACGATATTGGTGCTCAGTGGCCCAAAGGGGTCGAGGTTCAATGGGAGTCAGAACTTTAGTTGAATAATAGTAGTGTTTTATCAACTCAAAATGTAAAATATCCACAATTATTTTAGAGGATTATTTTATGAGTTCTGATAACCAAGAGAATCAACCTTGTGATGCATGTGGTTGCAGTGCGGAAGTTGGCTATATGATAAAAGAGGGCGATGATGTTGCTGCAATTAGCATCTTTGCGCCAAACAAGCAGCAATTAGAGGCTGAATTGCAAGAATATCTTGTACTCGCAAATACGGTTAATGAAAACGTTGTTCATACTATTGTCAACGCGACAGAGAATGAACTTCAAGCACGACTACAATTTGARTGCAGTGCTGAAAAATTGATTTTTGAATTGAAAAGCCGCTCTTTGAGTAAATAAAAGATAAACAAAAGGGTTCCATTTAGGAACCCTTTTCGACATTTACCATAATGGGTAAACTAAGCTACGTTAACATTCGAAGCTTGTGGACCTTTTGGGCCTTGCTCTACTGTAAAGGTAACAGCTTGACCTTCTTTAAGTGTTTTGAAGCCTTCGGTTTGGATTGAGCTGAAGTGTACAAATACGTCTGCACCACCTTCTTGAGTAATAAATCCAAAACCTTTTTCTTCGTTAAACCACTTTACGGTACCAGTTGCGTTAGACATAACGTCTCCTGAAAAATAACAATTAATTTAGTTCGGGTAGTCAGTGTCCATTACTTATATAGCAAAAACATTTCCCGATATTCAGGTTACAACGACGCCATTCTCCATGAACTCCGTTAACGCATCCAAAATCTCGTCTTTTTTCTAAACAAGTTGCTGACTGGTTTCTATTATTAGATAGACAGTTCTCTTTAGCAAGACACCATCGTGATCATTGTCATAGTTTTAACATTATGTTTGTCCACAACTTTTTTATATAAACCTTTGTGCCAAATAGCTATTAACTTATAACCAACTCTGCCGATAATATGTAATTAAAGCGTTAATAGGAATCTGACTTGTGAGTAAAAAAATAACATTCTGGCTCTCTTTTGCACTGATTTCCTCTCTAGTTATCTCTGTGGCTAGCGCTGACAGTTCCCAATTAACAGAACAAAAACTTATAAACCACATTGACTCCTATGGAAACATTTCACTTAGGAATAGTGATTATGAATCACTCCCTGCCGGGTTAATGATCGAGGGAAATCTCGATATATCAAATAGTGCTATCAAAAAATTACCGAAAGACTTAGTGATAGGACGAAATTTCAGCCTTGCCCGAACCCAAATTTCCAAAATACCTACAAGTACAAAGATAGGTGGTTATTTAAATGCTGCAAACACTCGGATTGAAACATTTTCTCGACGTGTAAAAGTAGGAGGGTTTATCAATTTTGCAGGCTCAACACTCAAGACGTTACCCAATGGTTTACGGGTTTATGGTGATTTAAGTCTTCTCAGAACCCCCATTAAAATACTTCCCGACAACCTTTATGTGAAAGGCAATCTCTATCTAGGTATGACAGAAATCAAACAGCTACCTAGTAACCTACAAGTTGACGGGCACATCTATCTTGGAGGGATTACTATTGATACTGTTCCTGAAGATTTAAAATTGGGTGGTTACTTATTTAAATAGTAACCAAGGTATTACGCTTGGTTACTCTGTGGCATTACTGCTGCTGTTGGTTATGTACTGGATTGGCGTACATCTTTTTTAGTACATCTTGCTCACCAGGAGAAAGAACCACTAATTTTTCATTAAAGCGGCGTTTTGTCTCTTCATTTATTTCTGTGTTTTCAATTTCCGCTGCTAAATAGTTATTTGGAAATAATTTATAGTTTGAGTGGATTTGCCTATCAATTTCAGACGCTAGATCTACCGGTGTTTCATAAGCTTGATTGATGACATCACCAAAATTTATATGCACTCTACCTTTATAGCCAGTAATCCCAAGAATGATACTGTCAATATCTTCAAATTCACTTTTTTGATAGCTACCCGTCGAAGCGATTTCAGTTAACTCACGGGCCTTTGCTAAATCACACGGATCACTCTCATATGAGATTGAAACAGGAACAATATTGAGAGATTTTGTAAACTCTGGAAATGCAATTTTACGCTTACGTCCCTCAACATGAAACATCTTCAAGATAGCGGGATCGGTTTGATCGTTACCATCTTTTGCTCGTCCCTCTTTTTGAGCAATCCAAATAGAATTATTCGTTTCTAGTGAGTGAGAAATGTAAGCAGAAAGTTGACTTAATGCCTTCATCATCTCTCTTGGCGCTTTCGCTGAACGTTTCACAATAAAGCTTTTATTCAACCTCATTAACTCTGAAACGCCTGGTTTTTTAAGGAGGTTATCACCAATCGCAATACGTAACGTATTATAGTGATTCTCATTAAGCACCCAGTTGACAATTGCTGGATCCATTGCAATATCACGGTGATTTGAAACAAATAGATAGGCACTTTTGGGGTCCAGCTTATCTAGACCAGAGAAAGTAATCGAATCAGTGGTTTTATCAAGCACAGCAGAAAGATACTTAGCAACATGTTGTTGTACATCTTTCACCGTTTGAAACGTTGATAAATTCTTTTTCAATTTATGTCTGAGCAGCGGTGATAATACTTTCAGCAGCCACTTGGGAATCTTAGGGCATCGATAGTGAATGATTGCTTGAATGAACTCATCATCAGAGAGTAAACGTTCGATTGCTGATGGTACTTCATCGTCACTATAGGGACGAATGTCTTGATAAGGATCGTTAATAATAGTCATTTATAGGTTAATCAGAAATTCAAGTTATCTAAGCCAACACCACTCTAATAGGAACATAACCATTAGAGACGTTTCACTCAGGGAGTTTGGGGTGAATATTACTGTAAAATCAAAATTTAGTATACTGACTATCGAAAAGATCCCTATGCTACATTTGATTTTGTTATTAAAAACAGCGATCATATCGCGTTATTTTTCAACGAGCCTAATAAATGAAACAAGCGATACAGTACTCCTGTGATTTACATCATTATCTCAGCATGACGCCACGGAAAAAGAATAGTTGTAACACTTTGTTAATTCTAAAATCCGGTACTGTTTTAATTCGCCTCGGCAAGTTTGAACATCTTCTTTCTGCAGGGGAGGCTTTCTGGATCCCCTTTGACTGTTTGCACGCTCTCACTATCCTTCCTAATAGCCAGCTAATCACTGTAAGCTTCTCAGTTAGGTTAACCGACCCCTTTACTAAAGATACTGGTTATCTTACTCCTAGTGCTCTTATTACAGCGCTGTGCGACAAAATAGATAGTTTAGGTGAGGACAGTTCACGCTTCCATAAGCACCTTCTACAAGTCATCCGTGATGAAGCAACTCAATTTGTACCAACATTAAATATTAAGCAGGATACTATCGCTTTATCATCGTGGATTAACACACCTTTTAAAGAGAGGAATCCATTAAAACTAAATAGCACCCCACTCTCCTCTTCCGAATTGAGTTTAGTATTGGCAGTCAGAGAGTCTATTAAGATGCGTAAATCAGGTATGACTATGGATAAGGTTGTTACTGAGTTATTTAATGGTGACCTTGAGGCCTATCAACAAAGTTTACAGTGCGTATTGGGAGAGGCTGTAGAATAATAACAGTCGATTTATTGTGTAGGCAGTGGTATTTCAACTTGAAAACTGACTGAATCATCCAGTTTCTCGTGCCACAGATAATCAATTCTTAATCGAGGTTCGTTGCGACTTTGTGAACCGATTCCAATGCTCAGTTGCAGCCCGTGTCCCATAATCCACTCAGAATAGGTCTCTTCATTCTGGCCTGCTGACCTGTTCTTTTCTTCCTCGGGACTCCATACACCAATTCCCAGGACACTCTCATTAAACCGGTGGCTAATCACCGGATTCTCCTGTGGCTGAATTGCCCAATGTTCCCAGTACCCCTCGGGAACCTTGCCCATGGATTGCATTTCATTAATATCCAAATCAATGACTGGTGCATGATTCAGTTCACAAGTGGAATAGCGGTTATCTTCTCCATTATCTCGTTCACAGACTGAAGTATTAATCGCAATTGCAGGCGTACTCAACAACACAAATAGCAGTGTGACAGTCGCTTTATTCATATTGTGCCTCCAAAACAATTAAAAACAGTGGTGCTGCTGAATAAAGCTAACCACCTGAGGGGTTGTTAACGATTCAATCGATTCGTTACTTAGCAAGCGTTCTCGAACATGCGTGCTTCTAATATTCACTTTTTCTGGGCATGATAGGACAGACCAGTTTTTCAGTATTGTATCCGCTTTATGGAAAGAGTGGAAGTTTAGAATGTTATCGGGCCCAACCACAAAAGTAATATCGGCATCGGAGTACTTTTCTTGAATGGCATTAAGTACATCAAATGTAGTCACGGGCTCATCGTTCACTTGGATATCTTTTTCTATATCCGAAAGAAGCAGGTTTGTTGTACCAATATCATCAATAAACAAGTTAACCATGTTACACCGTAGCTTATAATCGATCATTTTTTTGCCCCATGCATGAGAAATACTTGGAACTAATAACACAAGATCGAAATGACTTAACGCATCAATGACACTCTTATGACCAAGTGTAGGGGGATTAAATGCACTACCAAAGACTGCGATTTTATTCATACTTTACTCATGTGATGTTAATAAATGAATATTATTAAATTATTAGGTATCATAACT
>NZ_JAKJSQ010000076.1:0-15436 GCF_050337105.1 Aliivibrio kagoshimensis | reverse complement strand
ATATAGACACACAATAATACATTAGTAACTGGTAAGATTACCTATTGACATTCCATGAAAATATCAAGTTATTATTTATTTTACATATTAGAATTCGTAATTCATTAAAACACCAAAATAATGAATATTAGCACTGTATTCTCCAGAAAACTGGCTTTCAAGAGCCGTTCCTGTAGCTAGGTTATATTCAATCTCTGGGTTGCCACCATAGAAAAACTCATAATAAAGTTGCATACGTAATTCATTCGAAATGTGATAAGACGCCCCCGTTCCGAATTTCCATAACTCACCCGTTGGGACATCAGGGTATTGCATTGTTGGATCATCTTGCGGAGAAGTCTCGTAGTACACCCCTCCTTCTAAGCGCCACTTAGGATCAAGTTGGTAATGGGCACCTACACTGACAAAAAACGTATCTTCCCAGCCTCTAGCGATGTTTGTATCTCGATCTGTCATCGTGATTGAAGTTTCTTGAACTTTACTAAAATCAGTCCAACCGGCACTCCAAAGTATTGCGAATTCACTGTCTATAGCGTGATAGCCACTTAGTGACACAATAGACGGCATAATGATATTAAATGAGGCAGGTGTTGATAAATTGGTTCCCTTAATCTCGCCATCCATATCATGGTTTGTTTCAGAGCGATAAATAAACCCTGGACTGGCCCAAGAAACCTAGGCACTTTTAAGTGTCCACTTAACTGCACCCGTTGACACTAAAATCCACATCAAAAGAATGTAAGGAATCATTATCTCTTTCATTTTATGCCTCTTCTTCTTTATTATTTGACTGTTCTAAAATGCTGGTATCTTTAAGGTCTAACTTACTGTTACCGTTACGGATCACTTCACTCAATGACGCACCAATATGTTTCCAGTTGGCAAAGGCGATAATAATCGCAAGCACCCACCACGCTTTGTGCAAGAATAACCCGCACAGTGAGAGTGCAAACACTAATTGAATGTGTGTGCTTTTTTTCTCTTTTGCTTTATGGACAGCGACTTCATGGATTTCCCAAAGAAGATAAATAACAAAAACTACAACGGCAATGGTGACTGAAAATAGATAACCACTAAAATACTCACTATTAAAAATGGTCATCATGGTAGGGTTTGGTGTGTTAGTAAATAAACTCATATCGATATCTTTTGAGTTTATTGTACCCATTGGTGCCATGATATAAGCACCACCAAGCATTACCGCCATGAACGCTAAAAACTTAACTAATACCATAATAATGGTCCAAATTATTCGGGCAATATTCCTTAGAATATTCATGACAGTATCCCCTCGGGAGTTATAGATTTCAAACAATGACTTTCGTTATGGTAAGGTTATGGAATCTTTGTTTTATCTACTACCCGAAATTTTACTAGTCTCAAAACAAAACAATTTTAAATCAATTTTTCAACATCAATATAAAATCAGATTTTTTATTCTACTAGTAAAAATACCTGATTAAGCCTTTGCTCTTTCTACATCAACGCACTTTATATAAACTTACGATAATACTAAATATCTTTGCACTAACTATTGAGGATATTATTTTGAATACTATTGACCTACAAATATTCCACTAGGTAGTTGAGTGTGGTGGTTTCTCTGTAGCGGCAAGACGTATAAAGCTTTCTACTGTTAAAGTAAGTTGATAATATAAATGACTTACTCAACTTTTTAGAAGATAATACGAGTTCCGGATATTCCCTCTTAGATAAAAGGTCGCCACGTTGAAAATTATTGATATGAAACTATTTATTAAAGTGGTAGAGCTTGGCAGCTTCACGGCAGCGGCCAAGGCTTTTGATATTCCAAGAGGAAAGGTGAGCAGAAAGATTTCAGAGCTAGAAGGTCAGCTAAATGCAACACTATTTCATAGAACCACTCGAACACTGTCACTCACTAACAGTGGCGAGACTTACTACGTTGAAATCAAAGAAGCTCTAGATATCATTGATAATGCTGCGCTTAACATCCATTCTGGTAACAAATCACTCAGCGGTAAAATAAAAATTGGCTTATTGCCAGAAACTCATGAGTTAATCCAACCCATTATTTTTCAATTCCATGATAAATACCCAGATATAGAGTTAGATATTAGAACGATTACTAATGGTTTTGACGATATGTTCCAGCAAGGGCTTGATATCGCGTTCCATGGGGGGCGCGTACACGACTCTAATTTGGTGGCAAAGAAAATACTAACATTAGAAAGATGTTTGGTTGCTTCACCTGCCTATTTACAAGAAAATGGGTACCCACAAACGCTCGATGACCTAAGAAAGCACCAATGTATTTGCTATCGTTGGCCAAGTGGGGATGTCGATAAACAATGGCAATTTACGCCGAAACCTATTGAATTAAATACCAAGCTTATTTGTAATAGTATAGGATTCATCAAGAGCGCGACCATGGCAGGACGGGGCATTAGCCTTTTACCTAAACTCATGATTGAAAATGAATTAATCAATAACCAACTGTCTATAATTCTTCCGGAGTCCAGCTCTGTTGAGGAACACTGCTGGTTACTTTACCCTCAACGAAACACCTTATCGACGGCAAGCCTAGCATTAATTGATTGGTTAAAAGAAGAAATACCTAAACTTATTTAACTAATTAATAAAGAGTAGTTATTTGTATTCATTTTCAGTAGCCAATTGCATCATGACTTTTTTTAGCCATTTTACTAACGGGTTATTGGCATTCTTACGTGTAAATGAGCATACAACCTGTGCACTGGGCAAAATGTCATCTTGCGCCTTAAAACGTAAAGGCCTCAACGCTGAGGAATATTCATTCGCCATCCTTTTTGATGCTGTTAATAACATATTTGATGTTTCTGCAACTTGTATACCTAGATGAATACTGTCTGTTTGTAAGCCAACTTGTGGCGTTTTTCCCATCGATCTAAACGCACTTTCTAAATATCGATTCCTTTCATCCCAGCTAGGAATGGATAGAGAGATAAATGGATAATCGGCAATGTCCTCCCATATGATTTTAGATTTTTGGTGTAAAAAATGGTTATTTGCGGCCAAAATGAGAAACTCATCGTCACATAATTGGGCTTGAACAATTGAACTAGGGAAGTCTGGCGAGTAGTAGTTAATACCAATCATCGCTCTACCATCTAGAAGTTGTTCCACTGAGGTTGATTCCCAGCCTTTTATGTACCAGGTCGCTTTTGGTGCATTTTGATGCAAAATTTCAAACAATCTAGCACCAAATACCAATTGCGCCGGATGGCTTAAAAATATTTGATACCTTCCTGTAAGTGCACTTGGTTTAAAATCTGCGTGATTTATTATCACATCTTCATAGCTACGAATAATGTCCGGTAATTTCTCTGCTAAAATATCGGCAAACGCGGTTGGGGTTAACTGGATACCGCTGCGAATAAACAATGGATCGTTTAATGCCTGACGGCACTTTGCCAGTGTGCGAGCAACAGATGACTGGGATAAATCCATCTGTTCCGCAGTATGGTATGTATTACAAGTACTATAAATATTTAATAGCACTTTCAAAGATTTAACATCTAAATTATCCATAAAAAACCTTCCAATGTGGCCGACTAATCGGCCTCTTTATTTAACTCTAAAAACGCCAATCAAATCCAATGGACAATTTAGCTTCTTCACCACGAAGATGACTGCTATTTCCTAATGGATTGTTCAGTTCATTTATTTTAATATTTGTGTATTTTCCTTCTAAGTATATATTGAAAATAGCGTCACCTATCTTAGTTCGCGTACCTTGAAGTAACATAATATCGACCATTTCCATTTCTACTCCACCATAAGTGGAACCGCCAAACACTTGGAACACTGTGTAGAATGTTTCATTCCATGGCTGAAGACCATATAAGTTAATCGACCCCATATGTGCATCATCTCCTCCAAGGAACTGTTCAACTTGTGGTGATGTAATATTTTGTCCCGTTCCAACTGAATACCCATTCATTTGAGATGGGACGAGTGTTCCTTGAATATTTTGTTCAATTTGATCGGTATCAATATCAATATATGAATAGTTAACGGAAGGGAAAAACATGGTTTTACCATTCGTAGCTGTCAGCGGCAACATATAACCAGCAGTGTACATATTTGTTGTATCAGTTAAGTAGACGTCTGCGTAAACACCGCCAAAACGCTCATCAAAATTTGCCAAACGGAAACGTGCATTTTCTGACTGCGTGTAATACTCGCCAAGCATAATAGTTTGGGTCTGATATTCGCCATTACCATATAAATTCTTAAAACCACCACCTGCAGCCAATTTTATTTCACCAGAATCATCGGTCGCAATACCACCACGCCACGCTGTATTTCGTGGGTCTGCATCATGTACCTCTTCAGATGCATTTGCATTTGCTGACAAAGCTACAGCTAGTGTCAAGGCAATATAGTGCGTCTTTTTCGTATTGTTCATTACTTGTTCCTATATAATCGAATCATTGTTTGTTTATTTGAGTCAATTATCAACCTAAAGACCGACTTAATAAACACCCAATAACGACTTTTATCAAGTCATAAATTGACTTTAACTTTAGAGATTAATAGTAAAACAGTTCCTTTACTCTAAATCTCCCTGTAAAAATACAGAATTACGACGATGATTACTTCCGTCTCCACCCATTCTCAATTAACTTTCGACTTAATAACGAAGGCACTCTAAGGCGATAAATAACTTATTATGAATATTACCTTTCTTATTGTCTCAAATTTCGTGACATTGAAACTCGTAATTGGGGCATTATCTGAGCGATAGATTAAAATACAATAGCTCCATTATAAGGAGCTATATTATGAATCTATCACTCAAGAAAGCTATCGCATATACATTGTCACTTGGCCTAATTGGCTGTAATCAAACTGCAACAACAATTGAAACCCCTATTGTTAAACCGATACAAGTCGCTAATTTAGAAAGTGTAAAAAGAAATTCAATTAAACACTTCAGTGGTGTTATTCAATCGCAAGAAAAAGCCGCTCTCACTTTTAGAGTACCAGGCACGATAAGCGAATTATTGGTACAGAAAGGTGATAAGGTTGTCGCCAACCAAGTGATTGCTCGCTTGGACCCGCATGACTATCAAGTAACATTAGATGAGCTAAAAGCTCGCCAGTTAGAAGCCTTATCTGTGTTTAAGTTAGCAAAATCAGAATTGGCCAGAGTTAAGCAAGCAACCCAAGATAATGCCATTGCTAATGTGAATTTAGACCGTGCAATTAGTGGATTTGAGCGTAGCCAATCTGCTGTTAAAGTGATCAATAAAAACATTCAAAGGGCAAAAGATGCACTTAGTTACACAGAACTAAGAGCACCCTTTGATGGCGTTATTGCCGATCTCCATACCAATACTTATGAGCAGGTTATACCAGGAATTGCAGCGATTTCCTTGCAAGACAATAATCAACTTGAAGTAGAAATAGATGTTCCTGAAAATATGATCGCGGAATTTTCATTGGGAAAACCAGCTAGCATCAGTTGGTACCAAGCTAAACATATTCTCACTTCATATGTATCAGAAATTACGACCATGCCGCACCGAATTAAGCAGACATACTTAGTCACGTTTACGCTTCCTGATTCAGACCCTCTTCTTCTTCCGGGTAAATCGGTGACGGTGTCGACCCAAATTGGCGATGCAGCTTCAACTTACTGTTTACCATATTCAGCCATCATTGGTGAGAGTGACCAACTGCATATAAACCTTGTTCGCGAAAATATAATCATGAAAAAGTCAATTGACGTTAGTTCATTAGATGCTAATCAAGCCTGCATAAATGGCGATTTCAAGGAAAATGACTACGTCGTCATCAGCGGTTCCTCTTATCTTTTTGATGGTGATAGCGCACCAAACTTGACCATTAAAACCTTATAGGAGGCCCTATGTTTAATTTAGCTGAGTTCGCCATTCGTCAAAAAACATTTGTTTTGTTTTTTACTATGTTAAGTGTCATCGCAGGAATATATTCCTATTTTGACTTAGGAAAATTAGAAGATCCTAGCTTTACTGTTAAAACAGCTGTTGTCGTAACGTTGTACCCTGGAGCTTCAGCGGAAGAAGTCGAATATCAAGTGACCGATACCATTGAGACTAAATTACAAGAAATGGGCAATCTTCATCGTTTGCGATCCCTTTCTCGTTCGGGAATGTCTATGGTATTTGTTGATTTAAAAGAAAGCCTTAATTCGGATGAACTTCCGCAGCAGTGGGATTTGCTTAGACGTAAAGTCAATGACGTCTCTTTACTGCTTCCTTCAACGGCTCAGCTTAATATTGTTCAAGACGAATTCTCTGAAGTCTATGGCATGCTTTTTTCTATTCATAGCACAGACGCCGCACCTGAAGAGTTAAAAGGGTATTCCGAAGAGCTTCAGCGACAACTCAAAACGGTAGTAGGCATTAAAAAAATCGAGCTACACGGTGTACAGCCTCGTGTCGTTTATATTGACATGCCAAGTGAACGCTTAGCACAATATAATCTTTCGTTCTCGCAAGTATGGGGACAACTAAATACTCAAAATATGACTTTTGAAGCCGGTAAATTTAGTACTGGACAAGAGCAAATTCGCATTTCACAAAGCAGCGAATTCAAGAGTATTGAAGACATTAAAAATCTGATGATTAAAGGCGGTATAGGTGAGATTGGAACCAGCTTAATTCGCCTAGGTGACATCGCTGATATTACCATGGGTTATCAAACTCCAGCCCTGACTGAAAATCGCTTCAATGGTGAGCCTGCTGTTACTTTAGCAGTTAGTCCCGTTGAAGGTATCAACGTGGTTTCTCTTGGGGGATCCATTCGAACCATCATCGAACAATATGAACAAACGCTCCCGGTTGGTGTAAAGATATCCACCGTTGCTTATCAGCCTGAAGAAGTACAAAAATCAATTGATAACTTTGTACAAAACCTGTTAGAAAGTGTCTCGATTGTTTTCATCGTCTTATTAGTTTTCATGGGGTTTAGAAGTGCCTCCATTGTAGGTTGCAGCTTGCTGCTCACCATTTTATTAACGCTTATTTACATGAATTTAAATGAAATAGATCTTCATCGAGTCTCGTTAGGAACCTTTATTCTTGCATTAGGTATGTTGGTTGATAATGCCATTGTGATCACAGATATGATGACGTCTAAAATGAGCAAAGGGATTGATCGCACTGCCGCTGCTATTGCTTCGGTTAAAGAGACAGGAGTTCCACTTCTTGGGGCTACCGTAATTGCGATTATGGGGGCAAGTCCTGTTATTTTCTCTAAAACTGATGCATCCGAATTTGCGAGTTCTGTGTTTTATATTGTTGCCGCTTCGCTATTACTATCATGGTTTGTTGCTATGACAATCACGGTGCTGTTTTGCTGGATGTTCTTAAAACCGACTCCTATTAAAGAAGAGTCTAAACCAAACTTATTTAAGCGCCTGATTTTTTGGACCGTTGATCATCCAACAAAAACATTACTTAGCATTGTGCCTCTTATACTGGTCACTGCCATTGCAGTACCCTATATTTCGGTTAATTTCCTACCACAATCGGATCGACCAATTATATTCCTTGATTACTGGTTACCCAATGGTGCCAAGATTGATCAAACATCCTCTGACATGAAAAAAATAGAGACATGGTTGCTTGAACAACCTGAAGTAACAACCATTTCTACCGCGGTTGGTGCAAGTGTCCCACGTTTCTCTGTCACCGTTGAACCTGAACCTTTCGACTCTGCATATGGACAAATATTAGTCAACACCGTTGATTACCAATCTATTGATGCTTTGGTCAAACGAGGAGAGCACTGGTTATCGACTCAATTTCCAAAT
Organism: Aliivibrio kagoshimensis; assembly: GCF_050337105.1. Lineage (NCBI taxonomy): Bacteria > Pseudomonadati > Pseudomonadota > Gammaproteobacteria > Vibrionales > Vibrionaceae > Aliivibrio > Aliivibrio kagoshimensis. The sequence continues at coordinate 7,614 of NZ_JAKJSQ010000076.1, read as the reverse complement.
GCAGAGCCTCGCTTTAGAGCATTAAAACTGGCAACTTCTGATAAGTACGCGGTTGAAGCTCGATTTTCTGGTCCAGACCCGACCGTTCTGCACCGCTTATCGGATCAAGCTCAAACCATCATGAAGGCTAACCCAGACACACGTTATGTGCGCGATGATTGGCGTCAACAAAGTAAAGCGTTAGTGCCTATTATCAATCAAAATAACGCGCGCAAAGCGGGTATAAATCGTGCTGATATTGCCTTTGCACTCAAACGGGCGTCTGATGGCGTTCCCCTTGGAATGATGAACCTCAATGACGAATTAATCACGATTCAATTGCGTGGCACAAATCAAACCATGGAGTCTCTGGAAACCTTACCTATTAAGTCATTAATTGGTGTGCATTCAGTACCATTAGGTCAGGTGGTTGACGGTTTTGAACTAAAAACTGAAGAGAGCATGGTCTGGCGCCGTGATCGTGTGAAAACAATCACGGCACAAGCTGGGATCAGCCGTGATACCACCCCTGCACGAGTGCGAAATAGCATCATGGAGCAAATTGAAGCTATTCCGCTTCCTGCTGGTTACGACATGGAGTGGGGGGGTGAATATTACGATGAGCAAAAAGCGGTGAATGATATCTTGAAACATCTGCCTAAAGCGATATTGATAATGGTGATTATCTTAGTTGCCATGTTTAACAGCTTTAAACAGCCTTTGTTGATTTTCCTTACGCTACCACTTGCGACAACTGGTGCAACCTTTGCTCTACTTGCTTTCGATAAGCCGTTCGGATTTATGGCACTAATTGGTGCGGTTACGCTAACTGGCATGATCATTAAAAACGGCATTGTGCTTATGGATCAAATTGAACTTGAACGTAAAAATGGTCTTGCGCTTTCCGATGCGATTAAAGAAGCAACCATCAACAGAACCATGGCTATTTCAATGGGGGCATTGACGACAGCCCTAGGCATGCTGCCATTAATGAGTGATCTTCTGTTTGACCAAATGGCAGCAACGATTATTGGTGGTCTCGCTGCGGCCACAGTGTTGTCTCTATTAGTGATGCCAGCAATTTATAAGCTATCAAACAAAGATGATCCAATTGACGTAAAAAATGCGGATTGCTCTTTATCTATTAATCATGAGTGTATATAGGACTAATTATGACTACTTTATTCTTCAAAAAATTAACCCCTATCGCACTAGCTGTCTTTCTTTCTGGCTGTGCTTTAGGTCCAGATTACCAAGAACCGACCGTTTCATTAGCAAATACCTACCTTTTTGCTGATGAACAAGCGCTTAGTAATAATGATATGTGGTGGCAGCAGTTTAATGACCAGACATTGAACCAAATGGTACGCGATGTTCAACAGCAAAACATACCTTTAAAAGTAGCATCGAAACGAATTTCAATGGCGAATTCATACCAGAGCATTGTTGAATCGTTTAAAGTACCTACTGTTAACGTTGGGGCTGGTTATTACAATTATCAAATCAGCGAGAACGATTCATTGGCAGGCCCGTTGGTGAGCCCGATGTCTATTCCACCTGTCAACCCAGTACTTCCAAGTGAAGTGACTTTAATGGACAATCAACACAGTGGCGGTTTTGTTGGAGCAAGTATTGCATGGGAGCTTGATCTATTTGGGCGATTGGACCATCAGAGTAACGCTGCACAAATTCGGGTAGAACAAGCTGAAATAATGCGAGAAGGTTTAAATACACTTATTACGGCAGATCTTATTCACAACTATCTTCAGTATTTAGGTGCTCATGAGCGTACTCAGCTTGCACTACAGAATATTGAAGACCAGCGTGAAACCGTTACTTTAGTAGAGAAAGTCGTACGTAGCGGTTACGGTTCAGAGCTCGATTATGCGCAGGCCAAAGCGGCGTTAGCCATTACTGAATCTCTCATTCCACAACTAGAAAATGCACAGCAGGTTCATAAATACCGCTTGGCCGTGCTACTCGGGGAGCCGTTATCAGCTGTTGACATACGATTAGCAAACGCTCAAAAATTGCCAATCTTGCAAGACATTATTCCTGTCGGTTTACCTTCAGATTTACTTAAGCGTCGACCAGATATCCGCTTAGCGGAACGAGAAATGGCCGCCATTAATGAAGAGCTTGCAGTGAGTGTTGCCAACCAATACCCTAAGTTCTTCCTTACGGGTGCCCCTGGTTTTTCGGCAAGCAGCTTTGATGATCTATTCAGCAGTGATTCGTTTGGATGGGCTGGTGGTGTTGGGATCTCTTGGAACGTCTTCGATGGTGGCCGTGCAGAAGAGATGATAAAAATCAATCAGGAGCACTTTGAAGCCGCAGCATTAAGTTATCAGCATTCCGTAGATTCCGCCATTTCAGAAGTGGATACAACGCTGTTTACCTACGGGCGAAGTCAAGAAAACCAGAAGCAGATTGATTCGGCATTTATTGCCACTGAAACTGCGGTGAATAGAGCGAAATCTCTGTACCGTGCTGGTCTTATCGATTACTTAGCCGTTCTCGACGCGCAACGATATCAACGAATGATTCAAGATAGGCAAGTGGCCTCGAAGCTTCAGACCGCTCAAGTCTCCGTTGCGCTTTATAAATCACTTGGGGGAAATTGGAATGTTACTCCGTAGCTGGTTACCACTCGTCGCCATAATAGCCGGGCTTACCGGCTGTAGTGCAACGACAACTATCACAAATACAGAAAATGCCGCTCCCCAAGAAGGTGCCTATTCACTTGAAGCCACAGCCCAGAACTTAAAAAAGAACAATGTTGTCGTTCTTGTCAGTTTTTCAGGTGGAGGAACTCGAGCAGCCGCACTCTCTTATGGCGTACTTAAAGGCATGCGAGATATTGAGATTTCAGATAAAAACGGAGATTATAGATTATTAGATCAAATCACCACGATCAGTTCGGTCTCTGGCGGTAGCTTTACTGCCGCTTACTATGGGTTATATAACGAGAACATTTTCAATCAATATGAAGATGACTTCCTATATAGAGATGTATCTGACAGTTTACTGGATATTGCATTTAGCCCAACTTTCTGGTTTTCAACAAATAGTAGGACAACTGCAGCTGCAAATTTCTATAATCAAGAACTTTTTAAAAATGCAACGTTCAATGATATGCATGACGCCTCACCAAGAATTATTATTAATAGTACTGATTTAGGAGGAGGTGTCCGCTTCTCTTTCTTGCAGGAATATTTTGATCTTATTTGTTCAAACGTTAATGATTATTCAATTGCGAATGCCGTTGCTGCATCTTCTGCCGTTCCTATCATTTTTGAACCCGTTGTATTAGAAAATTATTCTCAGTGCGATAATTCATACACTTCCACAATCAACGACACAGCACCTATCTATCTAGATTCAACACGAGATGGGTTAGTCAGTTATGGCAATAAAGAGAAGCGGCCTTATGTACATTTAGTCGATGGTGGTATCTCTGATAACCTCGGCTTGCTGGCCATATATGACTTAGTCAAAAGCAAAGAGAGTCAGTTTCAAAGCCTGAACGACAATATTGATACTGTTATTGTCATCTCTGTTGATGCATCAACCAACCCTGACTGGAACATCGATATGAAAAAGAGTACTCCTAGCGCCCATAGCACACTCGGTGCCGTCACGGATATTCAAATTCATCGATATAATGATCTCGTGAAGTCTCTTGTAGTTGAAGAGTTAAGTGAGTGGAGAGATGCCTCTTCAAATAGAGAAACCTACTTCATAAACATTAACCTTAATACCGCGGTTGAAAGGGAATATATGAACAACATCCCCACTGACTTCACACTGAAACCTCAACAAGTCGAGAAACTCATCCAACATGGATATGATGAAATACGCAGTGACCCGCATTTGTCTGAACTGTTTATCTCAACACGCACATTAACTCCGGAGGCAATATGAACTACATCGACGGTGTGCTTCACATCGAATCTTTTCTGGCCGTGACCCTTGGCATTATCGTTCTCTTTTTAGGTCGAAGATTAACGTCTGCGATCCGTTTATTAAAAGAGTTCAGCATTCCAGAACCCGTCTCTGGTGGTATTTTGGTTTCGCTCGCTTTTGCCGCTTTGCACTCTTTGACCAATATAGATATCTCTTTTGATTTAGCGACTCGAGATCTTTTACTCGTCTATTTTTTCACCACCATAGGTATTAATGCGAGTATCACTGACCTTTTTAAAGGTGGAAAACCACTTATCATTTTACTCTGTATCACCATTGGCTACATGCTTGTACAAAACCTAACCGGAATTGGTATCGCGATCGCGCTTGATCAACCGCCTGTATTTGGTCTGCTCAGCGGTTCAGTATCATTGATTGGCGGCCACGGCACTGCAATTGCTTGGGCGCCTAAAATCGGTGAAGCCTTCGATTTGAATACCGCGATGGAAATAGGTATGGCAAGCGCCACTTTTGGTTTGATATTAGCCAGTATTATGGGAGGGCCAATCGCTAAATTTCTAATCAACAAGCACAAACTGCAAGCCAATAGCCATGAACAAATGGATGTTGGCACTCAAACAAACAAGCCTCAGCCGAGTATCAACTCTTATGATTTTCTTGATGCTATGCTCGCTATCCACGTATGTATCATTCTTGGTGCCATATTAAATGAAGTGGTCAGTAACTTTGGGCTTGAACTGCCATTATTCGTCAGTTGTTTATTCGCAGGTATTCTCATTTCAAACCTAATACCTGCTTCATACCCAAGAATCACTGGTACACGCTGGCCTGCACGAAAGCCCGCTGTGGCACTCATCGCCGACTTGGCACTGGGTGCGTTTTTAGCCATGTCACTGATGAGTATGCAACTGTGGACGTTTATTGATTTAGCAGGTCCCATCTTCATTATTTTAACCGCTCAGTTTATTGTTGCGGTCTGTGTTGCGGTATTTATTGTTTTCCCACTCATGGGGAAAACCTATGATGCCGCTGTTGTGTGTGCTGGGTTCGGAGGAATATCACTAGGGTCTACCCCTACCGCGATGGCCAATATGTCAGCGGTTGCTCAAAAGTATGGTAATTCACATCAAGCCTTTATTATTGTGCCTTTGGTCTGCGCGTTCTTTATCGACTTGGCAAACGCGCTGATCATCCCATACTTCATTCAATTTATTGGATGAATACGGCTAATAGAACACTCATCGTTTAATGAAAGTCATAGAAATAAACGAATAACTATTTTTAATTTACAGGGATGTTTTTTTCTGAGGTAATTATGTCAGACTTACTCAATGTAGAACAAAATAAAATACTGACTTCTGAATCAAACACATTAACAAGAATCGTATTTTATCGCACATTAACTAATATATTTTCAGTCATTGCGATATGTTTTTTAGTGATTTTAGCGCGTCGTATTGATTATATTTTTTTAGGAAACAATATTGGTGAAATGTCTGTCATTGAACTATCACAATTATTTATGTTAGTGATTACAGTGATGAGTTTTTACCGCCTTATTTCAATAACATCATTGAAAAGTAGTTCTATTTTGGTTCTTGGTTTTTTTACCGTATTAATGATTCGAGAATCTGATGGTTTCTTTGACCACATCAGTCACGGATTTTGGGTGTACCCCGCTTTGATCGTGACGTTTTTTTCAATTGCCTACGCAATTAAAAATGGCAACGTAATTAGAAGTTTAGCTCAATTATTACGAATTCCATCGATGCAAGCTCTTGTGTGTTCAACCGTTTTGCTCCTCGTTTTTTCACGTCTTTATGGCATAAGTGATTTTTGGAAAGTAGTCATGGGGGATTTTTACATACGTGATGTTAAAAACATTTCAGAAGAAACGATCGAACTTCTATTTTACTGCTTGATTGCTCTTAACGCATTCAAAACCCACTCATCACTTCGGTTTAAATGTTCGAATTAACTTGTGTAGGTATCAACCAGGGGAGGTATTGTTGTAGCCAAAATCACAGTGCTACAACAATACCAAAAAACTAAATTTCAGAGCATCCCCACTCTGGAAAATGTTTTCTCACATAAGCATTAAGCTCTTTCTCTGCGTCTGAGTATGTTTTTGTTTGACTGCTTTCAGAGTTTGAAATGTTCGTAATCACACCAGCGCCCACCGTCACATTGGTGTGGCGATCAATCACGATGAATGAGCCTGTTCGTGGCAACAGTTTATAAGGGTCTACCGCTACTTTATCAGTCAAACTGATGGACGTTAGCGCAATCTCATTCAGCGCAAGTAGCTCACTGTCTTCGGCGTGTTTCTTTAGGGTATTTGCATCTATTTTGTGAGTGATTTGACTCACTTTACCCGTGCATGATTTTGATGAGAACTTAAAAATATACTCTTTATTGGTTCTCAGTGGATTCTCATCCATCCAGACAATATGAGCGTTAAGTTTGTTTGTCACTTGAAGTCCCGATCCGGTATGCACCAGCATATCACCACGGGAAACATCAATTTCATCTTCAAGGGTTAACGTAATCGCTTGTCCTGGTTGCGCCGTATCGAGTTCGCCATCAAAGGTATAGATGGATTTAATTTTGGATGACTTACCTGATGGCAGAGCCGTCACTTCATCCCCGACTTGTACAATGCCAGACGCCAATGTGCCGCAAAACCCGCGAAAATCTAGATTTGGACGGTTCACATACTGCACTGGAAAGCGCATGTTGGCTAAGTTCTTATCTTGGGCGATTTTAACGGTTTCGAGCAACTTCATAAGCGTCGCGCCCGGATACCAATCCATCGCTTCACTCGGGTTAACCACGTTATCCCCCTTGAGTGCTGAGATCGGCACAAAGCGGATATCCTCGATGTCAAAATCCTTCGCCATCTCGCGATAATCGGCTTTGATTTTCTGATAGATCTCTTGGCTATACTCCATCAGATCCATCTTATTGATGGCGACAATAATATGCTTAATTCCGAGCAAGCTACAAATATAACTGTGACGACGAGTCTGGGTCTGGATTCCGTAACGCGCATCCACCATTACAATCGCAAGGTCACAGGTCGACGCTCCCGTTACCATGTTACGCGTATACTGTTCATGCCCTGGGGTATCAGCAATGATGAATTTGCGTTTGTCGGTTGAAAAGTAGCGATACGCCACATCAATAGTGATGCCCTGCTCTCTTTCGGATTGAAGGCCGTCCACCAATAATGACAGATCAAAATCTTCATTGGTGGTATTGAATTTTTGTGAATCTTTTTCAATCGCCGCCATTTGGTCTTCGTAGATAAGTTTGCTATCAAACAGCAATCGACCAATCAGGGTTGATTTACCATCATCTACATTACCGCAGGTCAGAAAACGCAGCAGGTCTTTGTTTTCGTGTACTTTTAAATAGGCTTCAATATCTTGAGCAATAAGTTCAGAACTGTGTGACATATTTATTCCTTTAATTTGGTGGCGCAGTTCAAGGTTCAAGGTGAACAAGCCCCTTTTTTTGTTACAAGCACTTTCTGCCTTTTAATTTATCTCTTACCTTGTCATCTATCCTCTATCTTGTGCTTATATTCTGGCTACGACTCTTCATTAAGCCCGAAATCATTCTTGAAATCTCTTCCGCTTCTTGAATCCACTCTTTTCCTATTCTGTTTTCTATATAACCTATTTCTATACCAATATAGATCTGAGA
>NZ_JAKJSQ010000075.1:0-15933 GCF_050337105.1 Aliivibrio kagoshimensis | reverse complement strand
GCATAACATAAGGCTAAAGTATTACTTCGAAGAATAATATACAATAGATTCGTTACATTGGATTTTACTTAAAATAGGTTTATTTAGGATTTATATGACATGGCTGTCGTGAAACTTTACCGAAAAAAGACTAGTGCAAAGTTTATTTTTATTGCAGATTTTATAGCTTTAAGCACTCTTTTCTTTATTAGCTGTCTGCTTTATAACCACTTTTACACTTCAGAAATTGCCAGCATCAGCAATGCTGATGCTGTTGTTCACGCTTTAGTCTTTTTAGTCATCACACAAACCTGCCTACTCGCCGTCGGACTCTACAATGATAAGCTTCGAGAGAGTAGCCGAGGCATTAAATTTCGAATTTTTTGCGCAGTGTTAATTGCTTACTTTCTAACTAACTTCGTCTATTGGATCTCGCCTTTCGAATATTTTAACTACTTTCACAGAGAGTGGTTATTTATATCGGCACTGCTTATTTTGTGTTCATTACGACTGTTCGCTAACTTGATCAATTACAAGAGTTTTGGCAGACGAAATGTCCTAATTTTAGGGTCTGGGCGCAGGGCAAGTATTATCGAAAAAAGAATGCGTAGAGAGTCAGATAGAGTCGGATTTAGAATTGTAGGATTTGTCGCTGTCGATGGTGATAGTGATGCCGGCATCTCTTCTTCAAATATCATTGTATTAGAGGAACCTCTTGAACAGTTTTGTGAAAGATGCCAAGTTCATGAAATTGTCATTGCCGCGGACGAACGCAGAAATAACTTATCCTTAGACTGTCTATTTGCCTGTAAAATGAATGGCGTACAAATCAGTGAGATTGTCGATTTTATCGAAAAAGAGACGGGTCAAATTGCAGTTAATCTTCTACATCCATCATGGATAATTCACAGTGGTGGTTTTAAGGCACAACAAACTTACTCACTATATGCAGACCAAATATTCAACTCTTTCCTTTCATTAGTTATCTTTGTTTTAACTTGGCCCCTAATGTTAATTACCTTTTTCTCTATCAAAGTTGAAGATGGGCTCTCAGCTCCAATTCTCTATTCACAGATTCGAATTGGAAAAAATGGTAAGCCATTTAAAATATTCAAATTTCGCAGTATGGGAACAGATGCTGAAAAAGATGGTGCTCAATGGGCAACCAAAAATGATGCTCGTATAACCAAAACCGGGAATATAATTCGCAAATATCGTATTGACGAACTACCTCAGTTGATTAATGTTTTACGCGGTGAGATGGGGTTTGTTGGTCCGAGGCCTGAACGACCAAAATTTATTGAAGAGCTATCAGAGAAAATTCCTTTTTATAAACATCGACATAATGTCAAACCAGGATTAACTGGCTGGGCTCAACTTCAATATCCCTATGGAAGCAATGATGAAGACGCGTTAGAAAAACTAAAATATGATCTTTATTATATAAAGCATCGTAGTTTGCTCTTAGATCTATTGATTCTGGTACGGACATCAGAGATTATTTTATTTGGTAAAGGTCGTTAATATTCAACGTCATAGACTTACAAAGGATTGAAAGTGAACGCACTAACTATTGATGTTGAAGATTATTTTCACGTCGCTGCTTTTTCTTCACAGATATCAATTTCTGATTGGGGAAAAAAATACCCTTCCAGAGTTGAAATGAGTACAAAGCTCGCTTTAGAGTTATTTGCTCAGCACAACTGTAAAGCTACGTTTTTTGTTCTAGGTTGGGTTGCAGAAAAGCACCCAGAGCTCATTAAACAAATCGTTGATGAAGGCCATGAACTTGCTTGTCATGGATTTATGCATCAAAAAGCCAATACTCAAACCGTGGCTGAGTTTAGAGAAGATGTCTATCGCTCTAAATCGCTACTCGAAGAGCTATCTGGCACCCAAATCTATGGCTACCGTGCACCTAGTTTCTCCATTGACCCAAGTAACGAGTGGACATTTGAAGTCCTTCGAGAGCTCGGTTTCACATTTAGTAGCAGCACCTACCCTGTTGAGCATGATCATTATGGTGCCCCTGACTGGCCTAGGTTTAAACATCTTCGCCCGGAAGGCATTACTGAACTGCCTATCCCTACGATGCAAATTGCGGGGAAAAGTGTACCGATCGGTGGGGGTGGGTTTTTTCGCCTTTATCCGTATTGGTTAACCAAACATCTAATTTCGCGCTTTGTTTCTACACAAAAACAACCATACAGTTTCTATTTTCACCCATGGGAACTAGACCCAGCTCAACCACGAATTCAAGATGCACCATTTAAGTCAAAGTTTCGTCACTACTTGAATTTACACTCTGTTGATCGGAAATTATCATCCCTATTGAAAGACTTCGAATGGGGTACCGTTTCACAAGCCTATGGACTGGATCATAATCGATGAGTCATTTATCACAACCTGCAATTAACATTGTCATTAATAACCTTCAACCCTCCCTTCATGCTGCATGGGATAGATATGTTGAAGGTCATGAACAGGGTTCTTTTTTTCATTATGCCGCTTGGTCATCCATAGCTACTGATGTGTTTAATCACAGCTCACACTACTTAATCGCTCAACAAGATGACACGATAGTCGGTGTTTTACCTCTAATTGAACAAAAAAGTATGTTGTTTGGTCACGCTCTCATTTCGACTCCATTTTGTGCCGTGGGTGGTACTCTTGCTGACAATGACTATGTGCGACGCCAATTAGAAAATGAAGCATTAGCCATTGGCCGTGAACTAAGCGTTGATTATGTTGAACTTAGAGATCAGTACCCGTGTGAGTTTTCTGAACCTTGGCAATTACACTGCAAGCATGCGAATTTTTCAGCTCCTATTGCTGATGACAATGAGCAAATTTTAACCAGCATTAAACGTAAACAACGGGCCGTGGTACGACACTCTTTGAAAAACGACCTCATCTATAGTAATGAGGATAATGTCGACGTATGCTTCAATTTATATGCGCAGAGTGTGCGAAACCTTGGTACTCCAGTTTTCAGTAAATTACTGTTTGTAAAATTAAAAGAATATTTTGGTGAACGCTGTGAAACTGTTGTCATTTACAATGCCGACCAACAGCCCATCTCCAGTGTTATGAACTTCTATTTTCAAGACACCGTACTTCCTTATTACGCTGGCAGCTCTGATCTTGCAAGGCAATATAAAAGTCATGACTTTATGTATTATCAGCTGATGTGCCACGCCAAAGAGAGTGGTTGCCAACACTTCGATTTTGGACGCAGTAAAGTAGACTCAGGATCTTATAAATTCAAAAGGAATTGGGGATTTAGTGAGCAAAAACTCTACTATCGTATTGCATTAATTAACGCAGTATCTCTTCCAAATTTATCACCCAACAATCCAAAATATCAGTTACTGATTAAGGCTTGGAAGAAGTTACCGCTGCCTATTTCCAACTTTATTGGCCCTTTTCTGTCGAAGTATCTGGGATAAATCATGAAAGAGTCATTACTTTACCTCTGTCATCGCATTCCCTATCCACCGAATAAAGGGGATAAGATTGCATCGTTTAACATTCTAAAATTTCTGTCGCAGCACTATGACGTCTATTTAGGATGCTATATTGATGACCCATTTGACAAACAATATATTGACGTGGTTAAAACGTTTTGCGAAGAGTGCACTATTCTTAATTTGTCTCCGACTTGGTGCAAAATTAAATCAATACGTGCGTTTGCAACAGGTGAGGCTCAGTCAGTTCCCTATTACTCTAACCGAAATATGTCGCGTTGGGTTACTGAAACATTACGTAAACACAGTATCTCCAAGGCGTTTGTCTTCTCCAGCAGCATGGCGCAGTTTGTTGAGGATCATAATGAATTGAGTAAACGTGTCATTCATTTTGTCGATATCGATTCCGATAAGTGGTTACAATATTCAGTTCGAACTAAGGGTGTAATGAGTGCAATTTACCGCCGTGAATATCGTACCCTCGCACGTTATGAAAAACAGATTGCATCAACATTTGATGTCAGTTGCTTTGTTACTCCCGCTGAAACAACCATGTTTCAACAGATGGTTGATACACAGACCGCAGCAAAGGTTTTTCCCTTAGAAAATGGCATAGATTGTGAATTTTTCTCTAACGATATCACTCACCGCCTAGCTGAGCCTTATGACTTAGACAGTCAGAATTATGTGGTATTTACCGGTGCTATGGATTACTGGGCAAATGTGGATGCCGTGCAGTGGTTTCTAGATAATGTATGGCCTACAGTTATCAGCTCAGTTCCCGATGCCCATTTTTATATTGTAGGTTCATCACCCACTAAACAAGTACAACAATTCTCACAACGCACAGGGATTACGGTTACGGGTCGCGTTGAAGATGTTCGCCCCTACCTTTCTCACTCCAAAGCAGCTGTTGCACCTATGCAAATCGCTCGGGGTGTACAGAACAAAATCCTCGAAGCCATGTCGATGGAGTGCCCAGTCGTCACCACAGATCTCGGCATTGAAGGGATAGATAATTATCCTACGCCTGAAGTAACGGTGACCGCCTCTGCGGAAGTAATGGCAAAATGGGTAATTGATAAGCTATCGAATGAGCACCAACCTGCCTGCCGTTCTCGTCAATGGCTGCTGGATCACTACAGCTGGAATGCCAAACTGTCTCCGTTACTTAAATTTTTGGATAAGTCGCATGTTTAAAGCCTTCTTTCCACTTCTTATCGCCTCAGCTTGTTGGTTGATTCTCTTTTTTGAGTCAATTCAAAGCATGGTTGGGGTGTGGAGTCATTCTAAAACCTACGAACATGGTTTTTTAATTCCACTTATTTCGATATGGTTGATCTGGAGGTTACGGTCATCCCTACATGTAAGTAATGTTCGTATTTCTAAGTTTGCCATTGCCTTATTGCCTTTTCCTGCTCTGTTATGGCTCGTCGGCCAAACTGCTAGTATTTCATTTTTCGAGCACATTGCCTTAGTTCTCAGTTTTCAACTTATCCTATGGGCAACACTTGGAAAATATATACTTAGAGTTATCTGGTTTCCGACTTTTTTCCTGCTCTTTTGTATTCCGTTTGGTGAGGAATTAATCCCTTACTTGCAAAATATCACTGCTGATTTATCCGTCTATTACCTGCAAATAGTTGGTATTCCGGTTTACCGTGAAGGGCTGTATATCTATATCCCTAATGGGACTTTTGAAGTGGCTGAAGCCTGCTCAGGGATTCGTTTTCTAATTTCTAGTGTCGCCTTAGGTACTTTATTTGCCTACCTCAATTTCAGTAAACTTTGGAAAGGTAGCTGCTTTGTTGTCTTCTCTTTTATCTTTCCAATATTTGCTAATAGTCTGCGTGCTTTTGGTATTATCCTTATCGGTTACTTATCCAATATGGAACACGCCGTTGGTGCTGACCATCTTGTTTATGGCTGGTTATTCTTTAGTATGGTGATGCTCTGTATTTTTTATGTTGCGGGTCTTTTTGCAGATAACCCACCTCTTACTCCGCCTTCATCAGCTAACAGCGTACCAACCTCGACAGCGTTTGCTCAATACTCATCTCTTGCTGTTATTATTGTGCTGTTTAGTAGTGTTGCTATATGGAAGTCCACACTGCATCAAGAAAGTACACTCGCTGCCGATTTTCATTTACCTTCAACGACCTTTGTCCCTCTTGAAAGCCAAGCTGTCTCTGATTGGGGAGTCAGCTACCCAGATGCTCAAATATCTCGTGTCTATCACTCATCGAACCAATTATCGACTATTTTTGTGGCTCGTTACCAAATTGGTCAGCCTAACGGGGAGCTTATTAGCTTCAACAATAGGCTTTATGACGACTCTATTTGGACACAAGAGAGTCAACAAAGTGTACAGCTTAATAAGAGAAGTAGTGCTACTTTACTTACGCTCAAAGCCCTTAATGGAAATACTCTTCGCCTCCTTTACTGGTATTGTATTGACGGTTACTGCAGTAGTAATGCCTCTAAAATCAAACTTAAAGAGGCTTCACTTCTCTTATCGAATAAGAAATCTCATGGCGACCTTTACGCGATTTCAACCCAGTTAGAATCCCTTCAATCATTAGTCAGCTATGCTGGTGATTTGCTTAGTAATGAGTCTCTATAAACTAGGGTGTCAAGGAGTTAGATAAAATGTGTGGTATCTCTGGAATTTATAACTTATCTCAGCCTCATCCAATTGATCTTGGTTTACTCAAGCACATCAATAATGTTCAATTTCATCGTGGGCCTGATGATGAAGGTTACTTTGTTGACCCATATATTGGATTAGGACATCGCCGCCTCTCTATAATCGATCTTGCGGGTGGTCATCAGCCCCAATTTAACGAGGACGGTAGTGTTGCTATTGTTTTTAATGGCGAAATTTATAACTATCCAGAGTTAGTTACTCAGCTGAAACAAAAAGGTCATGTTTTCTCATCCGAGTCAGATACTGAAGTCATTGTTCATGCTTGGGAAGAGTGGGGTGTCGAGTGTGTTAAAAAACTAGATGGTATGTTTACGTTTGCAGTCTGGGATCAAAACAGTCGTCAACTTTTCATCGCTCGCGATAGACTCGGTAAAAAGGCACTGTTTTATACAGTAACCTCGAGTGGACAACTCATTTTTGGTTCTGAATTAAAAGTCATCTTAGCACATCCGGATGTAGACCATACCTTGCGAGAGGAGATGGCCGAAGAGTTTTTTATGTATGGTTATATTCCTGATCCTTATACTGCCTATAAAAACATCCACAAGCTTGAACAAGGCCATTACATTCATCATAGTGCTGGCTGGCCATTTACAACAACGGCATATTGGGATTTAACACTTTCTGAACACTCGCTTTCATTTGAGGAGACCCAAGAACAGTTAATCTCTCGCTTAACGACTTCTGTGTCCAATAGAATGATGTCGGATGTCCCATTAGGCGCTTTTTTATCTGGTGGCGTTGATTCCAGTGCCATTGTCGCTTTGATGGCAGGTCAACATAGTGAGCCCGTCAATACTTTCTCGATCGGTTTTAATGAAAAAGCGTTCGATGAAAGTGAATACGCCGAGCAAATAGCTAACCGCTATCATACCAATCACAAGTCTCAGATAGTTGACCCCAATGACATTAGCTTGGTTGAAAAGCTCATCGACATATACGATGAACCTTTTGCTGACAGCTCTGCATTACCCACATTCCGTGTCTGCCAATTGGCTCGACAATCAGTAAAAGTGGCTCTGTCAGGGGACGGAGGTGATGAACTCTTCGGTGGTTATCGCCGCTATAGAATGCACATGGCTGAACAACGAGTCAGAGACATGGTACCTAATGCGATTAGGAAACCCATATTTGGCACATTAGGCAAGCTCTATCCAAAAGCAGACTGGGCACCACAACCACTGCGAGCCAAAACCACCTTCGAATCCATTGCAATGACTGCGGTTGAAGGTTATGGCAATACCATTTCGAAGCTTCGTCATAATGAACGTAGTGCTCTATTTCACCCCTCATATTTAAAAAGTTTACATGGTTATACTGGCGTAGAAATCCTCAAACAGCATGGAAAAAATGCGCCAACAACAGACCCATTGAAATTAATTCAGTACCTAGACACCAAGACGTGGTTAGTCGGAGATATTTTAACTAAGGTTGATCGTGCCAGCATGGCTAACTCTCTCGAAGTGCGTGCGCCATTGCTTGATCACAAGTTCTGGGAGTGGGGATTCAATACCCAAAGCAGTAATAACGTTAAAGGAAACCAAGGTAAGTATGCGTTTAAGAAATCTCTAGAGAGCCTAGTGGGAGATGATATTTTATATCGCCCTAAAATGGGTTTTAGTATGCCCATTTCTACGTGGTTTAGAACTTCATTAAAACACACGCTGCCAAAATATGTTCTTTCTGATTCAATGTTAGACAGCGGACTATTTGATCAAGCTACCCTTCAGAAAATGGTCAGTGATCATAGTCAAGGCTACAAAGACCATGGGGCATCTTTATGGTGCCTGCTTATGTTTTCACTGTTTATGGACAAACAATAACCATGAAACTGCTTACTATATCCACACTTTTCCCTAATTCGAAAGAAGCGAAACACGGGATTTTTGTGGAAACTCGATTAAAACATTTAGTACAAAAATACCCAGATATTGAACATACTGTTATTGCGCCTGTACCTTGGTTCCCATTTGAGTCCTCTCTATTTCCGCAATACAGCAAGTATGCGAAGGTTCCAGCTAAAGAGATTAGAAATGGGATAACTGTCTATCACCCAAGGTACTTAGTAATCCCGAAAGTCGGTATGACGCTAACCCCTCATACTTTGGCATTTGCTATTGAGCGCCAGCTTAACCTCCTTATTAATGAGGGCCAGCGTTTTGATCTTATTGATGGGCACTATTACTACCCAGATGGTGTTGCTATTGAGAAAGTGGCAAAGAAGTTCAACCTTCCATTTACCGTTACAGCACGTGGCACTGATATTAATTTAATACCCGCCTTTGAAAAACCAAAACATCAAATCATTAAAGTGATGAATAACGCAGATCATAACCTTGCAGTATGTGAAGCGTTACGCCAAGAGATGATCAGCATAGGAGCAGTTGAACAATCCGTTACGACTTTACGTAATGGTGTCGATCTCTCTCTCTTCTCATTTCATAATGAAGATCAACAGCTTGAATTACGTAAGAAGCTTGATTTGCCTGTTGGGGTTCCCGTGTTGATGTCTGTAGGGTTTCTTATTGAAAGAAAGGGTCACCATCTTATTATTAACACGTTAGTTGATCACCCAACCGCTTATCTAGTGATTGCAGGCTCAGGGCCAGATTTAAATAAGCTTCAACAATTGGCCTCTGATCTGAAGGTTGCAACTAGAGTAATTTTTGTTGGTAGCTTGTCTCAAGCTGATCTGTCAAATTATTACGGTGCCGCGGATGCGTTAATTCTTGCTTCAAGCCGTGAAGGATGGGCAAATGTATTATTAGAGGCTATGGCCAGTGGTACGCCTGTGGTGGCAACCAATGTTTGGGGTACCCCTGAAGTGGTTACCACTCCAGTTGCTGGTGTTCTTGTCGATAGAAATAGCGCCAGTATTAGTGCTGGAATCTCCCAAGTTCTCAACCTTGACTATAGTCGCTTACAAACTCGTCAATATGCTGAAAATTTTAATTGGGACGATACCTCTGACGGTCAATATCAGCTATTTAGCAAAATAATACACTCATAAACTTGCACTAGATTAGCAATCAAGGTTATAGCCATGAAAATATTACATGTATTAGATCACTCCATCCCGCTTCACAGTGGTTATACATTTCGTACACGCTCAATTTTAAAACAACAACACCAGTTGGGTATCGAAACTATACATGTCACTAGTCCTAAGCATGGTGAGTTTCAACAAGATATCGAAATGATAGACGGTCTCTCATTTTATCGCTCTTCGATTATTCCAAGTCTACGTGACAAAATTCCTGGCCTAAATCAGCTCTCATTTGTTAAACCGACTTACCAGCGAATTATGGATGCAATTAAAGCGCACCAACCCGATATTATTCATGCCCACTCGCCGGCGTTAAATGGATTAGCGGCAATGAAAGCCTCTAAAGAGAGTGGTATACCTTTTGTTTACGAGATACGAGCATTCTGGGAAGATGCGGCCGTTGATCATGGTAGCTGTACGGAAAGTAGTCTTAGATATAAGTTAACAAAAAAAATGGAGAGTCATGTTGTTAAACATGCGGACGCTGTTTTTACCATTTGTGATGGTTTAAAAAATGATCTCATCTCAAGAGGTGTTCACGCAAAAAAAATTACCATTATCCCCAATGCGGTAAATATTGAACAGTTCAATGTTATTGAACATAAGAATGAAGCGTTATTACAACAACTCGCTCTTAAAGATAAAGATGTACTCGGCTTTCTTGGGTCATTTTATGCTTACGAAGGTTTAGACTTATTGATTGCTGCCCTCCCCTCAATAATAGAGGAAAACCCAAACACTAGAGTGCTATTAGTTGGAGGGGGCCCTGAAGAACATCGTTTAAAACAGCAGGTCAAGGAGCTTAATCTCGACCAGTTTGTTGTTTTCACAGGCCGTGTACCGCATGAACAAATACATGATTACTATAGCTTAGTTGACCTTCTTATTTATCCAAGAAAACCGATGAGACTCACAGAGTTAGTCACTCCTTTGAAACCTTTAGAAGCAATGGCTCAACATAAACTATTACTTGCTTCTGATGTTGGTGGGCATAAAGAGTTAATTAAAGAGGGCAAAACAGGTTACCTTTTTGAGGCAGGAAGTGAAGTCGCGCTAAGTGAAAAAGTTAAGCAATTATTTACGAATAAAGATCAGTGGCCACAAATTCTATTGAATGGCCGCCACTTTGTCGAAAACACTCGAAACTGGAAAAATAGTGTTGAAAATTATCGCGCGGTTTATCAATCTGTCATTGCTAAATAACGTCGCTTATCTTTTTAGGGCTTTATGGACCGAATTGACTCTTAGGGGTAACTCTTTCTCCGTTATGCCCTTTACATTGTTTAGCAGTGCTGCGGTACAGGCAAGCAGCGACCAAAAAATCTCAATGTAAGGAATGGACACCGCTGCGCCCCCGGTACAAAATGCTAACAGTGACACTTTCAGCATTTTTGCTAATTTAACTTGCCAAGCAGTAGGCATGTTTATTGATTTCATTCGTTTTTCAATTTTTGAAAGTGAGAGAAAAGCAGAGCCTATCAAGCTTATATATAAAAAGAAGCCCATAAAGCCATGATCCCCTAACACTTGAAAATATAAACTGTGGGCAGCCCACCCTTTCTCTCCTACATAAGGCGTTGGAATAAAATCAAACTTATCAAGATCTTCAGCAAGCAAACGCCATACAAAACCATATTGAGGAGCTTTAAAACCTCCACCTAAAAATGGTCTCTCAATTGCCATTTGAGTATGGATTTTCCATGAATTAACACGGTTCATGAACGAGGTATCTTCAGTTGCCGTTTCGATAGTATACATTCTGTCAAACCAGCTATCAGGTAGATACGAACTTGATACTGCGAGGATGAAAATCACACCGAGCAGAGATAATATTTTTTTATCACTGCGTAACCAAAAATATCCGCCTACGATCAATAAGCCGAGTAACCCTCCCCTAGAGTGTGTACCTAACACAGCAAGAATACAGGTAATTGTAGCGCCAATGAGCACAACCTTGATGTACTTTTCCTTACATTCCCCGATTAAGTAAATAATCATAGGGATTGTTGCAATAATAGCGACTGCTAAGTGATTATTATCATATAAGATACTGTTGTTGGGCCCGTTAATTTTATGCCCACCACCAGAAGCAATAAACTTGAGCCCCTCAATAGAGCCATAAAAACCAATCGAAAAAACARTTGCCCATATATACATTTTAAAATGATGCTGATCTTTCAAAATTAATATTGAAAAAAAGAAAAGTAAAAAAACTTTAGCGAACTTCTGCCACTCAATCCAAACCAATTCGGTAAAGGCTATTGTATTAATACTTGTTAATATCGTATAAACAAAAAATGAAATAGCAAATAATAAAACCCCATTAACATTTACTTTTAATTTGTTTTTTGATAATAGATATCCACTAATAGTAATAAAGGCAAATGCACTGTTATAACTAAAACCTGAAGCAAAGCCATATAACCATTGACTTGGTACGAATTGACCTGACCAAAGCCATAAGGACATAGCAATATATGGTCTGCGCATTGCAAAGTATGCAAGTATTAAAAAAGCGACAAAAAAGACAATGTCTCTCATTTGTTATCCTTATCAGAGTCTTCTTTCAATGATTGGTAACAAATCCATATAAGAGCAACTAAGCAGAGCGCAAATAATATTGATTCCATATTATAATTGCCTATACAAAGAACTGTATTGGCTTAACATTCTTTTTTCACTAAAATTTTGCTCTATACGATTCCGAGCATTATATGACATACGCTCCCTTAACTCTTTATCAAGAAATAGAGTAACCATATGCTCTGCGAAAGCATCGATATCATCTGGCTGACAACTAAAGCCTGTCTCACCTTCTATAATAACTTCTCCAATACCTCCAACATTAGTGACGACATGCGGTATACCCACAGACATAGCTTCTAATAAGGTCATTGGTATGCCCTCTGCAATAGATGATAACGCGAAAACACTAAAATGTTGGTAGTATTTTAAGACGTCTGATTTTTGGCCTTCAAAATGAATATTAGCTCGACTAGATGACGCGCACAGAGATTGTAAATTCTCCATTTCTGGTCCATCACCAATAATTTGTAACTTAGCTTTTTTATTAAAGTCTTCATTCAATGCTTGTGCTTTTGAAAAAGCATTAATGAGCATAGCCTGATTTTTTATTGAATGAAGTCTAGCAACATGTCCAACAATAAAGTCGGACGTTTGAGAGGATTTCAAAAAGTGTGTTGTATCAACACCGTTTCGAATTAATGTCATTTTTTTAGGATTGATTCCTACACTACTTATAAGCCATGTGTAGAGATCAGCAGAAACAGCAACAATATCAGTAACAGCAAAAGAGCAGATCTTTCGGATCCATTGATATTTTTTTACTTCACCATATGGATCATAGCTGTCTCGCCCATGTTCAGCATGTAAACGTACTGGTATTGAGAGCAACTTTGCAATCCATTGGTACTCAAAAGTAGCAAGATTATAACTCTGAACGACATCAGGTGATAAATCCTTTAGTAACTTATAGAGTTTCGGATAAATACGGAAATCATTACCTGCGCTTTTCTTCAGTTGATAGACAGATATATTCGGTTTTACATCATCAACAATTGAACCTATATCGGTTAAAGAGATAATGGAATGTGTGAAGTCTTTTCCAAGAGAGTTGATCGCATTGGTGATTATTTTTTCAAGGCCACCAACATGAAAGCTATAGACTATGTGACAGATGTGGAGCTGCTTCATTACAATTTTCATCCTTGAACAACAATTAATCACCATCTAGTCAGTGTAAAGACTGATTCATCGATTAAAAATCAATCATTAAATAGCGGGATTTTAGTTAATACAAGTTTACTATATTGTAAAAAAAAACCAAGGCCATTTGCATCAAAGCAATCACTATAGACCTAACTATAGACCTAACTATAGCTTTAAACATATATTGACCTGTTAAAACCCATTAATCGACGCTACAATAGCTCCTCAATTCACAAGTATTTTGATGAATGTTTAAACGTGTTCAGGTAGTTACATGTCATTAGCAAACAGGATGTTACGCAGTTCAATTTGGCTATACGTCGGCCAGTGGCTGGCTAGATTAATAGGCTTTATATCTACTCTTATCTTAGTAAGAATCTTAACTCCTGATGATTTCGGAGTTGTTGCAACTGCAATGATTATTACCAGCATATTCCATGTCTTATCAAGTACTGGCACAAGTGAATATTTACTCCGAAGAGAAACGATAAGTGATGTTGAGCTAGATACCGCCTGGTCCGTTAATATTGTATTGCAATGCATTGTCGCCTTTTTAATTTATTTTTCCGCTGAATACGTCGCTAACTACTTTGATGATTTTAGGCTCACAGCAGTTCTTCATGTCTCTGCGTTTATTCCTTTGATTTCAAGTTTAAGTAACAATGGAATGCTTTTATTTGAAAAAAAACTAAACTACAAGCCAATGTTCAAAGTCACGATTTTCTCTCAAATCGTTGCTTTTGTTGTTAAGATTTCACTAGCATTCTATTTAAAAAGTTACTGGGCATTTATTATTGCCGAACTAATTGAAGTCACTGTTCGTGTCCTTGGAACCTATCTATCCTGCAGTTTTCGACCTAAATTTAGATTTGAWAATTGGAAGAATCAATGGGCATTTTCTCAATGGATGCTAGCTAAAGGTTTCTTTTCTACCATTCGATATAAAATTGACAACATACTGATCATGAAGTTTTTTTCATCTTCTGCACTGGGTATTTATACGGTATCAAAAGATCTTGCAACCTTGCCTGCTGGTCAGATTATTACTCCTATGATGAAACCACTATACGTCGGGTTGTCAAACCAACTGGATGACCATGCTAGGTTCACAGACACGGTTCAAAAATCAATTTTTACAACAGGTATGGTCATATTTCCTATCGCTTTTGGTATTTCAGCAGTCTCTTCCAATTTAGTCAGTGTACTGCTAGGCAATCAATGGTTAGAAGCCATTCCTATCGTTAAAATGATTTCATTTATTCTATTATCAGGAACTTTGGGCACACTATTCGCTCATGTTTATACCATTCTTGGAAGAGTAAAAGAATCATTCTTTTTAGATGTCATTATCGGTGGTACTACCATTGTCGTTTTTGTTGCAGCAGCACCTTTCATAACCTTTCATAATTTCGCGTTATTAAGAGTTATTTTAGGTGTTTTTGTCACTATAGTTACCCTAATATATTTAAAAAGATTTATCCCCCTTCAGCTATTTAGAATTTTCAAACTTTTATCAATCCCATTCACTTCTTCATTAATTATGTATGTGACCATTGACCTAATGCCAACTCTCAATAATGTATTACCTGCAGTAATATCACTTATAATTGAAGTGATTTTAGGGGTTCTCATTTATGTTTCTGTGTCACTCGTTCTTCTTTATTCCGTTAAATCTTACTTTAATGAAGTGGAATTTTTTATTAAAACATTCGTAAGGTTACCAATTAAGACAATCAAACAAAAATTTAACATCTAACAAACGGTCTTACATTGATTTCAATAATAAATATTAATTGTTCATTAGATATTAATGAACACTTTTATCGTAACCTCTACGAAGTAACTATCTGTTTATTTTCACAAATTCCAAGTAATTCATTACGACAATTTGTATAAGTTACTTGCGCAATTTCTAGTTGTGCTGCAGTTAATTGAATCTCATCGTAGTTACGTACACTTTTCTCTACTTTACCGCTAGTAATCATTTTAGAAGAGTCACCAACCACTTTCTTTCCGGTTAGATCAAACATTTTATATTCAGAAGTAAGCGCAGGTTCGAGTCGACACCAACTTGAAATAGACACTAAAGCCTCATCTGTATTCTCGATTAAGGCCTCAGCATCCATATACGCAATATCTGATTTATGTGCATAGTCCTTTGCAATTTTTACTATTTGTTGGGCTCTTTCAACATAATAATCAACCGCATTTTCTATTTGAGCATGTGGGTGCTCTTTATTCATCCTCTGATACATTGCAACAATACTTTTAATCGTTAATTCTGGTTTCCTTAAGACAAATAATAACGTTGAATGGGAACCATCAAATACTTTAGATTGAACTGCATGGCCACTATGTAAAACTTTATCAAAATAAATATTACTGACTGACTCTTTAGGGTTCTCTTCAATAAACTTTAACTTTAATCGAATCAAGCTTTTCCAACTATAATATCCAATATGTTGTTCATAATATCCAGAAATATCATTGTGGCTACCAAAAATGTGTCCCAACAAAGAGGTATTTGCTCTCATATGACTTACAAGAATAATATATTTTGACGGAAAAACTACGGTTGGATTCTTTAATATTCTAAGTGGCAAAATGCCCTCCTGGTCTATCAATAGATAGTAGATAATATCTGTTTTAGTTTTAACATGACCAAGTATATTGACCATTTAACACTGAACTTCGTACTCAATGCCTCTTTTGCAAAAAGAAAGGCTTTTGAGTACTCTTTTTGCTCATTTAACTCTTCCGAAATTTTCTTTAAAGCATACATTTTTGCTTGTTTAGCACGTTTTGAAATTTCTGGATGATTAGCAAATAAGATAAAGCGATTATACGATTGAATTTGAAAAAGAAGCTTGTCAAAGGCTTGTAACTTTGTAGTCACATTATTCCTGTTTTTTCTATCTGGAATATAATGTTTAGCAATATAGTGTTGAGAGAAAAGAATGAGCCCCGCATTATCAATCGCTCTATAATATAGGTCTCTATCTGAT
>NZ_JAKJSQ010000074.1:0-16542 GCF_050337105.1 Aliivibrio kagoshimensis | reverse complement strand
AGTTAGAACCGATTGCTTCATCAAACCAAACGTGGCGACCAAGCAGCGAATGGTTTCGTTTTCCACTGCTCCTCGCCATGTGTCTCTCTGTTTATCTCTTTATCGTTAGGTCTCGCGATGTCTGATTTCCATTTTATCTATCCATTATGGCTATTAACGGCCATACCACTCGCCGCTCTTTATTTATTGATTAAAGGTCGTAAACAGAGTCACGGCTTGATTGCCTCACACCTCATGAGCGACAGCGCAACTCCACCTAAAACATCGACTCATTTAATCATCTTATTAAGCTGGTTAATAGCGGTTATCGCCCTATCTGGCCCAAGCTGGCAAAAACAGTCTATCCCCACGTTCACCCTCTCAAGTGCACGCGTGATAGTGATGGACATGTCTCTTTCTATGTATGCTTCGGACACCAAGCCCACTCGCTTAAGTCAGACGCGATATAAAGCTCTGGATCTTCTGCCTACTTTCACTGAAGGGTCAACAGGCCTAATCGCTTATGCTGGTGATGCTTATACCGTAAGCCCCTTGACGGATGACAGCCACACGTTATCAAACTTAATACCGAATCTCTCTCCTGACATCATGCCTTTTGCCGGCTCAAATGCCTCATCTGCTGTCGAATTATCAATAGAGATGATGACTCAAGCTGGTCATTCAAATGGCGACATTATTTTATTTACAGACGGTGTCTCTGACAGTGAAGCCCAAGAAATAACGTCCCTATTGAGTAACAGTGAGTGGCGGCTAAACATTGTAGCGGTAGGCACATCAACGGGCTCACCTATTATGTTACCAACAGGAAAAATGCTGCAAAGTGGTGGTACAACAGTGATTGCCAAAACAGATTTTCAATCACTGGCAACCCTTAGCGCTGCTACTGGTGGTCTCTTTACTACTTTAACCACAGACAATAGTGACATCGTTACTCTAAGTGACTATTTATCAACGCCTTCATTGTCAGCAGCCAGCAGCAGCGACACTACTATTTCAGAGTTTATTAATAACGGATACTGGCTGATTATTCCTCTAATAATCATGGGACTACTAGCGTTTCGAAAAGGGGTATTCATTGCTGCCTTGCTCACTATTTTACCCTATCAACATGCGGACGCATCCATTTGGAGTAACCAAAATAGTAATGCTCATCAAGCTTATCTTGAGGGTGATTACCAAAAAGCGGCCACAGAGTTTACAGATCGAGGTTGGAAAGGGATTGCCAATTATCGTGCTGGAAATTATGAGGCCGCTATCGACAATTTATCTGGGCTGGATGATGTGGCATCGCAATACAATCTGGCTAACGCCTTTGCTCAAAGTGGCCAACTTGAACAAGCTAAAAACCTCTATCAAAAATTGTTAGCGACCAACCCACAAGCCAGTGATATAGCTAAGAACCTGCAGATTGTCACCGACGCGCTTGAGGAACAACAGGAACAACAGGAACAACAGGAACAACAGGAACAAGATAAAGAGTCAAATGAGGGTGACAAGCAGCAGAGTGATAAAAAGAGTGACGAAGCTGAAAATAGCAGCAACGACTCGGATTCAAACGATGCATCTAACCAAGCTGAACCACAAAAGAAAACAGAATCTCAACCATCAAAAGCCGAAGGGAAAAAGTCATCTGAATCGGATGATTCACAGCACCAAACTCGACCTGATGCATTAGCAGATAAAGAAAAAACTAGCGACAATAACGCAGACCATTCTGAATTAACGGCATCACAACACGTTGAGTCAAACAGCACCATTAGCAAATCGGATCCTGTAATGAAAAAACTCGAAACGATACCCGATGATGCCAGTCGCTTATTACGTGCACAGCTCTATCTGCAGGCTAAAGAGCGTGGCAATGTACCTTCAAATCAATCACAGCAATCTTGGTAGTTACAATGAATTTATTTCCTCGCCTAATCAGTTACCGCGTCACACGACGTTTTCTTCATCCTTTCATTGGATTTAGCATACTGCTCTGTTCTTACGCTGTCTCTGCAACTCAAGTGGTGGCAACGATCAGCAAGAGTTCAGTCGCCGTTAATGAAGTGTTTCAATTAATGGTTACTGTAGACAAAAGTGCTGACCGAGGGAGCATTTCGTTTGCACCGCTCAATCAGGACTTTGTAACCGGAAACACCAACTTTGGCAGTTACAACTCCTTTTCCAACAGTAAACGTACTGTACAGACACAGTGGACAGTCTCATTAGCCGCGAAACAGGTGGGAATACTCACCATTCCTCGCTTTACTATCGATGGAGTAAGCTCACAACCCATTGTACTGAACGTAACGAAAGATGCCGCTCCACTTATCCCTTCTGATGTGGTCGAAATAGAAAGTAGCCTATCGAAGCACCGATTGTATATTGGCGAAACAGCGGCCTATAAGGTTAAATTGATCATCAAAGCCGATCCTAGAATGTTACAAAACCCGGTGATTACTCCACCGACTGGTGACGCTTTTACAATTATTGCTAATGGTGAAGGAAGCCAAAAACAGGGCGTATTAAACGGGATTAATGTGTTAGTGGTTGAGCAGCAATTTCAAATTGTGCCAAACGCTCCAGGAAATCAAACTCTTGAAGGGACTACATTCCAATCAAAGTTAATCCAGTCTCGTCGAACTGGTTCAACGCGCATTGTTCCTATTACCGTCAATTCTGGTCTCATCAACATTGAGGTTCTCTCCAAACCTGACGGTTATACAGACCTATGGTTGCCAACCGACAATCTGACCTTAAACGAACAGTGGCAACTGAATGATAATCCCATGCAGCTAACAGACAGTCGGACTGTTTCTCTTCATTCCGGTGATTCAATGACGCGTACCCTAATTGTTACGGCCAGTGATCTGCCGCAACAACAGTTACCGAACATCACCATTAACTACCCAGCATCAGTCAGTGTCTATGACGAAAAACCAGTGTATGGCGTTGATGATAAAGGCAACACGGTCATGACCATTAAGCAGGTTTTGATCCCACGAGTTTCAGGGCAACTGACCCTTCCTGAAGTCACTATTCCTTGGTGGAACAGTGTGACAGACTCCAAGATGAACGCGAGTTTAGACAGTGTTTCATTAGTTGTCTCTGAAGACGAGAATAGCACACCAACAGTCTTCACTCACTCTGGGGATCCTTTACAAGGAAACGTTATTACTGACAGGGGTTACTGGCCATATTTAACTGCTCTGTTTGCACTATTGTGGTTAATTACTCTTGGCCTGTGGGGCTATCTACATCGCCGAAGCACACAGAGTCAGTCATCAGAAATCGTTATGGCAATAGATAACGATCCTAGCTGCCAAAACCTGATTAATGCGGTATTAGCAGACGATACAATAGCCGCATCTCGTTGGTATACTCTATGGCTGGCTGAGCATGAATCAACGCTCTCATCCAGTCAGAAAGGTACATTGTCAAATGAGATGGACCGATTTATGGCCACTCAATATGGTCCGCGTCGTAGTCGTTGGGACTCCACCACCCTCATTGATTTGATTCGTCACACTCAGCGTGCGTCAAGCCATCATCCAACAAGTCATCTTGCTTACCTTGAGCCACAATAACCTTCTTACCTAAGACCAAAGGAATCGACGTGTTGAGTGTGACTAATGAGTAGTCACACTCTATTTACTGGTGATATAGTCAATGTGTTTTCCTTATTTGAGGCACTGTTATGACGATACCTCGCGAATTAATTCTTGGTGAAGTGATTGATCGTACCGATTGGTCACCTGGGCTTTTCTCACTCACTATCAACGCTGACGTGGCCCCCTATCAAGCAGGGCAATTCTTAAAGCTGGCTCTACAAGATAGTAGTGGTCAGTGGATACGACGTGCTTATTCATTGGTGAATGCCCCCATTATCTATTCAGGTGTTCAACAACTTGAATTCTTAATCATCGCTGATCCAGATGGACAATTGACTCCACTACTTAATCAATTATCGGTAGGAGACGAGGTCTATGTCAGTCAACAAGCGTCTGGATTTATGACCGCTGCTGAGATCCCTGATTACGCGAAAGACCTGTGGTTACTTTCTACTGGCACTGCCATTGGCCCTTTCTTATCAATATTGTCTGAAATGGAGCCTATGGAGAGGTTTGATAATCTGATCTTAGTGCATGCGGTGCGCACCGTTGAAGAGCTTGTTTATCGAGACCGAATTTCGGAGCTCAACGTTAACTATAAGGGTAAGCTTCATTATGTCCCTGTTGTCTCTCGTGAAGTGTGTGACTGGTCATTAAAGGGGCGTATCCCTACTCTGCTTTTAGACAATACCATCGCCAATCAAATTAGTTGCCAGCTTGAACCAACACGCTCTTTTGTTTATATGTGTGGAAACCCAAGCATGGTACGTGATACGGCTGAAGTATTAGTTGAGCTTGGGTTAACTAAACACCTTCGTCGAAAGCCTGGTCAGTTTAGTTCTGAAAATTACTGGTAATGGCGCAACATTTTAATTACTAGTAATTGTGACTTTTTTCCGTATATTGATCTTATTATCTATTAACTGATGAGTCATTAATGAACACTGCACTACTGATTGCGTTTATCCCAACTTTTTTCTTTGTCTCCATAACTCCTGGGATGTGCATGACATTGGCCCTCACACTTGGCATGAGTGTGGGTTATAAGCGAGCACTTTGGATGATGCTGGGCGAACTCATTGGTGTTGCCATCGTCGCCATCGCAGCTGTAGTAGGCATCGCCGCCATCATGCTCAATTACCCATGGTTATTCACTGGGTTTAAAATTGTTGGCGCCAGTTACCTGTTCTATCTAGGCATTCAAATGTGGTTGTCAAAAGGCAAACTTGCCATCAATCTAGATACTGTTGAAACGCCTTCATCTAACGAATGGCAGCTTGTAGTACAAGGTTTTGTCACCGCGATCGCCAACCCAAAAGGGTGGGCATTTATGATCTCGTTATTACCTCCTTTTATCGATAATAACAGTGATCTGCTTCCTCAGTTGGTGTTGTTGATTGGCATCATTCTAATTTCAGAATTTGTCTGCATGACGTTATACGCAACGGGTGGAAAAGGGCTTAAAAGAGTGCTCGGACACTCAGAGAATGTCCGGATGATGAATCGCATTGCAGGGAGTTTGATGATGGGTGTCGGTATCTGGTTATTCTTAAGCTAGAGCCAAACCTTTTGCTGAGTAAAGCTGACGTTTATCCAGTGCTCTTTATCAATAGCAGTCGCTTGGTCTGCGATACGATTGCGTATCGCGTCCATCTCACTCACTAAAAATTGTCGTTCTGCTAGTAAAAAGTTCACCTCAATCGAGAGTTCTCGTCCAATATTTACCATTCGAATTTTATATTCTGCGTGCAATTCGTCTGCAATTTTCTGAGCCGTCTTTTCAATTGTCTCAAGGTTAGGATGGCTGCTTTGATAAAAAACCATCTCTTTAGCCGCTGCGATAAAGCTTTTTAATGGGATAATAATAAATAGGGTTGAAGCGAGCACCACCATAGCAGGATCAGCATACGGCACAACGGCGTTATAGGCACTGCCTTCAAGGAGATAAGCCACACTAAAGCCCACCAAGACACCAATGCTGAGTAAAGTATCACCCATCCATTGATTCTTCTCTGCTAATAGTAAGTCAGAGCCTATCTTCTGATTATTTTTGCCAATAATCATGGTAATGACCAGACAAGCAAGGGTGCTAAACAACGCATAGAGAAGTGCCGAACCCGTTGCTACCTCTCGACCACCAGAAAATAACTCACCAAAAGAGTTAATGGCCGAGTAACTACACATGCCGATCAACATTAATGATTTAAATATGATCAGCAGAGGTTCGAAATGCGCTTTTCCAAATGGAAATCTGTCGTCCTCCTGTGAGGTCTCTAACTGCTTCAACACCACTAATGCAAGACTGCTTAATCCAACACTGATCAATGAATAGATACCGTCAAAAATGATCATACCTGAACTGGCGTATATTCCCCAGCCGACCCCTAACACTGCAAATATTGACGTCGCATAGATTGAGAGCAGTATGGTATTTTTTTCACTCATAACGATACCCTAAATGAGTTATCCAACGCACTGATTCCCAGTCCATTCACTTTGGTCACTTTAATCTGTACTGGGATACGCTCTTTCATCGCTTCTATATGGCTGATTACACCGATCATTTTACCCGAAGCGTTGAGGCTATCTAATGTATCAATTGCTGAATCTAATGTTTCACTATCTAAGGTACCGAACCCTTCGTCTAAAAAGAGTGAGTCTATACTGGTTTTATGGCTGACCAGATCAGAGAGCGCCAAGGCTAAAGCGAGACTGACGAGAAAAGACTCTCCGCCTGATAGCGTTTTGGTGTCTCGACAGATATCCCCTTGCCACGTATCAATCACCTGTAACTCTAATGCATCACTTTGCTTTCTTTGAAGTAGGTAACGGCCATGGAGTCGGTCGAGTTGCCTATTGGCTAATGTCACTAGATGGTCTAGAGTCAGCCCTTGCGCAAACTTTCTAAATTTATCGCCTCGTTGTGAACCGATCAAACCGTGTAAGTAAGCGAGATCATCATAATCTGCTTGCCCCTGTTCAATGGCGGTTACCATCTCACCTCTGTTGTGGCGATTATGATTATCAGACTCAATTTTTTGTGAAATCTCACCTTGCTGACGATTTTTTTCTGACATAGATAGTGTTAACGCTTCTCGGCGAGAGCGTACTTCTTCGAGTGTAAGTTGATACCCTTTGTCCACTCTTAGCTGTTCAATTGCTTCCTCTTTTCGCTTAGCACTGCTTAGCAGAGCAGTACTCTGTTGAACCTGTTTATCAAGTGTATCTCGTAAAGTCACTAGCGTTTGAAGCTCCTCTTCGTCCAGCAGTGCAACGGAAAACGCTTCAAATGTCGTAAATGGGCTGTTGTGAAATGCTTCGTCGAAATCGTTTTTCTTTTCAGAGTATCTCTTATTTATCTGTTCTAACGCTTGATTGACACTATTTAGTTGACCTGTAAATGAGTGTTGATTTTGAAGATCATTGCGATTACGGTCAGTCAGTTCACTTAGCTGTTGTTCCAATTGTTGGCGTTCCAGTTCAATACGTTGCTTCTCACTCACCACCTCTTTGTCACCAAACAGTTCTCTTCTCTGTTTATAGTGTTCGGCATATGTCACGCTCTCTGTAGCCACCTCCTCTGTAAGTTGTGCTATTTTACTCTGTAAGCGCTGATCGTCAGTTTGAATCGCTTCACGCTTAACGTTTAACGAAGCACTGCGCTGAGATGCTTGAACCTGTCTTTCTGTTTGTATAACCCACTGTTCACTTAATGCTTGTTTATCCCTAAACCATTGTGACAATTCACTTTGATTCGGCATGATTGCTTCAATATTCTCATGAATAGATTGCATAATATCAGAGGATAGTTCATGGCTGAGTGTGTCAAGTTCCTGTTTACTCTCACTCAGTTCACTCCCGAGTTGAGCTTGTTCCTCTTGATTATTTTGTACCTGTTGCTCCAGCAGTTGTCGCTGATGAAGCAATTGTTGATGTTCATTATTTCCACTAGTAATAGCTTGTTGAAGATCACTCTCTAGCTTCTGTTGTTTACGTTGTTCAGCGATAACACGTTCAAGGTTTTGTTGCTGGGTATTGCAATGATGAACGTAGGTGGTAACTGCATCAATGGATTCAATGGACAGTCCATTGAGTGAAGTCGTATCCAGCTGTTGTGAGGTGAGGTGAAATTGTTCCATTAAACGTTGCAGTTCGTTGTCGTATTGCTCTCTCTTTTTCGCAGCCTCTATACGCAGTGCTTCAGCACTGCTTAGTTCCCCACTTACTTTGTGCCCTTGTGCTTGAACGGTCTCAAGCTGAGTATTGAGTGCCTCATGACGTTGTTCAGTATCGCTGATATCAAGTTGTTGATAATGTTCAACATAGGGGTGTTTCACGGAACCACACAATGGACACGCTTGATGTTCAATCAATTTTTTACGCTCAGTTGTTAGATCGGCAATGCGCTTCTCTTGCTCTAACAACTGCGAAAGGTCTCGACACTGCTGACGGATCTGACCGTATTGCGTTCGGCATTGTTGACGTTGCGTCGTCAGAACAGTGATTTTCTGGTCGAAATCAGAGATTCTTTTGCATTCGCCATTCCGTTCATTGATCAGTTTTTGGTATTCAAGCGTGCTATTTTTCAGTTCAATTCGCAGTGCTTGCTGGCCCACTAGCTGTTGAAATTGTCGCTCTGACTCACTGATATCAACACGGTTTCCATGACTCTGGGCCTGTTGCAGTTCATTCAACGCTTTCTGTTGCTTAGTAATGTTGTTAGTGACTGCGGTTATGGGCGCGGCCAATTTTTGGACCGATTCACTCAATGAGCGATAGGTTGCTTTGAGTTGTATTTCTTTCTGTAAACGCTGTTGATACTGATCACTGCGATGCGTTATCTGTTGTGTTCGCTGTTGCCATAATGGTAGCAGTGATGCCAATTTGTCGTCATATTGATGGTCTTGCTGGTACTGCTTTATTTCAGTATCAATATCGGCTAGCTGTTTACTCTCGTCATTAATTAATTGCCGTTGCTGTCGGTTATTCTCTATCGCCTTTTGCTCTTCTCTTTGCTGCTTTTTCAATGACTCAATGTGAACACTCAGTTGCGAGAGTTGGTTATCTAGTGGGGCGATTTTCTCATCAATGAGGGTATCAAGTTCACGTTGCTCTGACTTAACAACATCCACTTTTTTCTGTTGTATTAATAGATCGTGCTGGCTATTAGCGACTTGAGATGCGATCGTTGCCAATTGGTGCTCTACATTCGTTTTGTTAATCTTCGCATCATTTAGCGCTTGCTTTGTTGATTCAAGCAGTGTCAAGGGGGACCGTAATTTTTCCGCTGGGGCAGAATCTTTTAATCTCTGAAGTTCAATTTGATGGTTTTTCTGTTGCTTATTGGCTTCATCGAAGAGTTGCTGACTTTGCTGCAGCTCTTTACTCAATTGTGTATGATTATCCCACCAAGATGCTTGCTCAGTTAATAGCAGTAACTCATTACTAATTCCACTCAGCGCTTTTAATAACTCATCCTGTTGCGTTGATAGTGCAGATAACTCTTGTTCACTAAGGGTGGTAACCCCATCCGCTCTGGCGGTTAATTCTGCAAGCTTCTGTTTTGATTCACTGTATTTTTGATGTACTTTTTCAGAGATCTGCCCATAGATTTCGGTTCCCGTAAGCTCTTCAAGTAGTTCAGCGCGTTCGTTTGCTGCTGCATTTAAAAAAGCGGAGAATTCTCCTTGTGACAACAACATTGATTTGGTGAAACGGGCAAAATCTAACCCCGTAATCTCTTCCGTCATCTGAAGTTTATTCTTCACTTTTGACGCAATGATTTTACCTTCTTCAATTTGAGCTAACTCTACAGCAGCCTCTTGAAGGTTGCCCTCTACACTGCCCCTTGAGCGTCTTTGGCTCCAAAATGCTCGATATCCTACACCTTTAACTTCAAACTCTACTTCAGCTTCACAGTCTGCCATGCCACGCGTCATGATCTCATTGGTACTTTTACTGATGTTATTCAGCCTCGGGGTACGATGATAAAGCGCTAAACAGATTGCATCTAAAATGGTGGTTTTACCCGCCCCCGTTGGCCCAGTAATCGCGAATAGACCATTGTCGATAAATGGGGGCTGAGTAAAGTCGATCTTCCACTCCCCTTGAAGCGCATTGAGATTTTTCAAACGTACCGATAAAATTTTCATTGTTGTTTAATCTCTTCGACAATGTGGCTAAATGTCTGTGTGATACGTTGTAGTCGTTGTTTTTCTTCGTCAGTGTCAAAACACTCGGTTGATAATCGACGTTCAAACACATCTTTTGGCTGCAACTCTTCTAACACTTCACGGTCATCTCGGTGTATTGGATTATTTTTACTGTTTCGAGCACGTTTTAATTGCAATATTTCAACAGGTAACCCTTCACAAAGAGATTGTACTCTCTGTTGCAAATCATGCAGGTAATCCTGAGTTTCCACTTCAATACAGAGCCAGGTTGGGAGTTCATTTTCACTCCAATCTTGATGATCTATCGCTGCTTTAATCGAGGATAAATCTCCTTTTATGAATTGCATTGGCTGAAACATTGGCACTTCAACCGATGTAATCTTGGTTAATTTGTCTTGTGTAAACTCAACCATCAGGACCTGTTTTTGACTGCTTAATTCATCAAAGCTAAGCGGTATGGGTGAACCGCAATAACGGATATATTCGCTACCGGCAACGAGTTGTGGCCTGTGAATATGGCCAAGAGCAATATAATCCGCTGGAGGAAAGGCGGATGCGGGAAGAGCTTCTAAAGTGCCAATGTAGATGTCACGAACGGATTCTGAACTGGTGACACCCATCGCGGTTAAATGACCAGTGGCAATAATCGGTACCTTATATCCGTGTTGTTTCTCTATGTCGTCCGCTTTTTGTTGGGCCAACAGATGCAGTTGTTGATAATGGTTGGCGATGGCCTCTGAAAGTGCCATTTTCTTATCCATAGCCGAATCCCCTGAACGGCTTATGATGACATCTCTTGGTCTAATAAACGGAATTGCACTCACGACTGCAGCGGGTTGATCTTTGTGATTGTTTAGTACCACAATCTGATCACTCAGTTCATCTTGAACTTTTGAAATTACGACGGTATTTAAATAGGCCAATAACTGTTTAGATTCATCCAACGTTGATACTGAGTCATGATTGCCGCCCAACAAAATTAATTGGCAGCCCAAACGATTCATCTCAACGACAAACTGATTGTAGATTTCTCGAGCGTAGCTGGGAGGCGAACCAGTATCAAATAGATCTCCAGCAATGATCACCGCATCAACGTTATTTTCCGTAATTTGAGTGAGCAGCCATTGAATAAAGGCTTGATGTTCCGCTGCACGGCTTTTGGTAATAAAGAACTGACCAAGGTGCCAATCTGAAGTGTGTAAAATCCGCATGATAAAGCCAAAAAAGGATAAGAAAGTCGATTATATCAACCAACAGAAGACGTTGCAGTATCTTTGATAACTGTTTCTAAATTGAGAAATGATATTGATCTTGATTCATATTTTAAAATATAAGGCAATTCTCACACGATTTTAACCCTTTATGAACACCCTTTATTTGTGCACGTCTACACTATTTTTAAAATGATATCTCTATAGGTTGAGCTAGGAATGCAAACGACAACATCGAAAATGATTTTCGAGCCTAAGTGGCAACAATTAAAATGTCTGCTGGTTGATGATAATCGTGGCAAAGCAAATTTTTTACGATCTCAATTATCGTCAATAGGCATCGTTAACATTGATATTGCTAATGGATATGAAAGTGCGATAAAAAAGTGTGTGGCAAACTCATACCATTTTATATTGATCAACTACGAATTAGCGCACACTATTAATGGGTCTGAATTGACCAACTTACTGCTTAACAAGCAGCTTATTAATTCGCAATGCCATGTACTGTTACTATCAGACTCCTCTTCCACAGAGTATGTATTAACCTGCATCTCTAACGATCAAACCAACCTTCTCAACACACCGACCAATGTGGCAGTATTACGACAGAAACTCACTAACATATACACTGAAGTCATTCGTCAGGACTACCTTCGCACCACACTCAATACCATGCATACTTCTGATGCGGTTGAACTCTACCTTAATGAAATTCAGATGCATGGCCATAGCAGTAAGTTGGATAAGCTACTGTTTGATTTTTTAATTGATAATGATGAATTAGAGATTGCGGCCTCAACCATCAACCGAATTCAAACTAACAAAAGTAACCATCAATTAAGCTTCTATGAAGCAAAAATCTTTCTTAAACGTGGTAACTTAACCTCCGCAATCTTTACACTAGAGTCGCTAATATCGAACGCCCCCCTCTCTATTGAAGCACTCGATCTCTATGCGCATTGTCTAGAAATGAATAAACAGTATTGGGATGCAATAACCATTGCAAAACGTGCACTCAACTTAACCCCATCGATAAACCATCGTGCAATTAGAGTCGCTCGGTTAGCTTCGTTCATTAACCGCCCACAAGACCTTCATGATGCAGGGGTGTTATTGGCAAATCACCTCTCGATTATTGACGTAAAATGGGTCTCTCAGCTGTCGTTATATTGTGAATATTTCCGTAATGCATACCAATCAGTGGATACTCCCTTTCACAAACGTCAATATAAACAATCTATCAAACATATTTTTAAACATGCCCAGTCAAGATTACTTAATACACAGCGCCCTTTTTTAACACTCTATTACTCAATAACACTGGCTCAGTTATTACTGCTAGATGGGCAGCAACGTAAAAGTAAGCGTCGTCTTCTATTTTCACTGTCTACTTACTACAATCATCTGCATTCGCTCCCTTCACTCATATTAATTGAACTGCTTGGATTATTATTTAAATTTGGCGAGACTGAGTTAATGACTCAAATTTATCAAACCTTAAAATTACGTGACTGTTTTGATCAGCAATCTCGTTCTCGCATGGATGAACTGCGGATTAATAGTGATTTAGTGTTTAAAGTAAACCGAATGGACATGAAGCTGGATACTGCATTTTCGTTGATAAAGTCAGACACCAATAAAGCTATTGCCATCTACAGTGATACTTTAGAGAAATTCCCGCACTCGTCTGAAGCCAACTTAGGATTAATTCAATGCTTACTCAACTGTCATAGTTACAATGATAATCGTTTAGATAACTGTGCTAAAAATCTCCACTCAATGCCACTACCTGCAAAACTAGACCACTGGCGATTACAAATCGTTGATAAATGTAAGCAAGCGCACCACAATCGGATTAGAAAATATTATCGATTATTAAAATCAAACAAGCGTCCAGAGCAATCATTGCAACAACGACCTTATATTTACTAACAGATAAAGATCTTTGTCACAAATGGTCAAGCTGGCGAGTAAAACAGAACTGAAATTTTCTCCATTATGATAGAGTGAGCGCCTATTTCCCTTTCGTTCAATGATGGATACCTGATATGAATTCTCGCATTTTTTTGGATGGCATTACCTATACGTCACATCAGTTCTCACTACCTTTAGACTACTCTAACAACGACACGAAGATCGATGTTTTTGCTCGTGAATTGGTTGCTACCACGTCTATTTCACAAGATTTGCCCTATTTAATCTATTTCCAAGGTGGTCCAGGTTTCGCTTCTCCACGTCCAACTGCACAGAGTGGGTGGTTGAAAGTCGCTCTTCAGCACTATCGTGTATTGCTTCTTGATCAACGAGGCACCGGTTTAAGTTCTCCTATCAGTGCGCAATCTTTACAGCATCTATCTCCTGAAGAGCAAGCCGAATATATCAGCCATTTCAGAGCGGACAATATTGTAAGAGATGCGGATGCGATTAGAAGTAAACTTAACATTACCCGTTGGTCTACGATTGGACAGAGCTTTGGTGGTTTCTGTACACTTACCTACCTATCTATGTTTCCTGATAGCTTAGAGCGTTGCTTTATTACCGGTGGGCTGCCATCAACCACTCGTCCTGCCGATGAAGTCTATCAAGCGACTTACCTGCGCACTCAAGATAAAAATGCACACTTCTTTGATCAATTCCCGCAAGCACAGTCACTTTGTGATCGAATCGCTGATGTACTCTCACAAGGTAACACTCACTTGCCGAATGGCCAGCTGTTTACCGTTGAGCAGTTCCAACAAATGGGTATCGCATTTGGCGTTGAAGGTGGAGCAGAAGACCTCTACTTCCAGATTGAACAAGCACTAGAAACGGTTGATGGTAATGAGCAAATACGGTCTCTATTTTTACACTATGTGATGACAGAACAAGCCTATTTAACCAACCCACTCTATTGTATTTTGCACGAGTCCATCTACTGTCAGCAGGATGCCTCTAATTGGTCAGCACACCGAGTAAGAGAGCAATTCCCTCAATTTAATTATCAAAAAGGTCAACCTCTGTTGTTTACTGGTGAGATGGTTTACCCATGGATGCTAGACCAATTAGAGACACTTAAGCCACTTAAGGCGGCGGCTGAAATTTTAGCGACTAAATCTGACTGGCCTGTACTTTACAATGATGGTGTGTTGAGTAAAAACCGCGTTCCGGTGGCTGCTGCAGCCTACGTAGAAGATATGTTTGTTGAGTTTGCTTATAGCTGCGAAACCTTGGTAAAGATCCCTCATTCGAAAGCCTGGAAAACTAATCAGTATGAACATAATGGTTTAAGAATGGATGGTGAGACAATTTTCAATACTTTACTGTCGATAACCGAAACCATTAAACAGCGACAACAATAACGTTATTAGCCAGTACAGATGTACTGGCTTTTTTATTACTTAGTTTGATGAAAGTCGAGATAGTGCATAGCCTGGTCTTTGCCCATATATCGACGTAATGTGTTTTGCGGCACATTGGTTAAATTGACTACGATTAACCCATCAAGTGCATCGTTAAATGCAGGGTCTACATTAAAGCAGACCAACTTACCATTCAAACCAAGATACTGTCTTAGCAATACCGGAACCCCTTTCCCCTCTCCCATTCTTGCTAACACTTTCGATAACAGCTGAACTTCTGCCAATGCGGAAAGCATATCAGACTTCCAAAATGTTCCTTTCTCAGTTTTTAAAGGCTGTCTAGGTGAGACCAACGCCGCTTTATTTTCATCATAGTGTGAGACCGTTAATGTTGAAGCTAATAATTGTCTTGCCAATAAGCTGTATTCGCTGCTAATACTCACAGGCCCAAACAAATGCGTGTATTTGGGGTGTTTGACCACAAACGCAGAGATCCCTTTCCACAAAAGTAATAAGGAGGTTAAACTGCCTTGATATTTTTTTGCTATGACTGAACGCCCTAGCTCCATGGAGTACTCTAGCTGATCAATAAAAGATTGATCATAATTAAACAAGCTCCGCGAATAGAGACCTTCCAGACCTTTATGCTCTATCAGTTGATCAACCAGTCCAATTCGATAGGCTCCAACCAGTTCTTGCTGCTCATGATTCCAAATGAACAGCTGATAATAGTAGTCGTCATAGCGGTCAATATCACAAGCTAAGCCTGTCCCTTCTCCTACCTCACGGAAGGTCACTTCTCTGATACGCCCTATCTCTTGCAGTAATAGCGGAATATTTTTAGATTGAGTACAGTAAACAGAGAATTCAGCTTGTGTTACTAATTTATCTCTCGTGAGGGTTTCGATTTCTTTTACAAGTAATTCAGGGTCAATTGCCTTGATGATTGTTTGATAATGATCTTGCGATTCGTTGTTTTTATGCCCTTCAACATCACTGGGTTTATACGCCATTAAGTAGGTATTAAGTCGTAGATAGTTAACCACCTCTCTATCACTGGCCAAGCGTTTTAATTCGTTGTAATTAATTGGTTCTCCAATAGAGATTTCTACTTGTTGTTCATTTTTATTTAACAGCTCTCGTCCTAGCATTAGGCTTCGTAGTATTGGATGAACCCTGCCTGCCAAATAAAAAGCATCGCTGTTATGTCCACCAACAAAGATTGGAACGGTCAGCGCACCACTTTTAGCAATAAACTTTGCAACAGAGTGACTCCATTTTTTATCTTTTAACTGTTTATTGTCATACGTGGAGACTTCACCTGCAGGGAACACTAATAATAATCCACTCTCTGCTAGATGTTGATGAGCCTCTTTCATCGCTTTGATATTGTGTGCGACTGCTTTTTTACCTTCAAATACATCGACGCCAATAAACAGCTTATCCAATTCATTCACACGTTTAAGGTGATGGTTTGCTAACACTTTGACATCGCTTCTTACCTGCATCAGTACTTCAGCCAGAATAACACCTTCGACGCCACCAAGCGGATGATTAGCGACAACGACCACTGCACCTGTGGCCGGTATGTGAGCGAGACTGCCACCTTCTATTTTGTAGTCAATGCCTAATACATTAAGTGTATAGCGGATAAACTCTTGTGTATTAAGCCCAGCTGGCCGTTGTTGATATAACTGGTCAAGCTTGGAGAGCCCCGTAATCCATTCTGCAACAGACTCACCAATACCTAACGGTGTTTGACGCGATAATCTAAATGGGCTGTTCATATACCATCACCTTAACTCTTCAGTTTATCTATTAGCAATTCTAGACAATATTCCGTCTTCAGATCTGATATCTTTAATACAGAGTACCGATCCTGACACCCATACAAGACAAGCCATGATAAACAGTAACCCTCCGTCATCACCAATGACGGTGCCTGCGGCATCAAACTCAGGCATCTCAATGCCTAGCGGCGTAAAGAGATGAAATAGAATCGCTCCTGACATAATACCGACGGTCAACAATGCGCCAAGCCCAGACAGTCGAGTTAAAAGCAACAGCACCGCCATTAATTCTGCACAGCCAATTAAATAGGCGCCATAATGTGAAAACCAATCAAAGCCAGACCAAGTTCCTAGCGTTTCAAATATGTACCTGGTTTCATTTGCACCACTAAATTTAAAGAAAAATGATTGAACAAAGATTAATGTAATAAAAC
>NZ_JAKJSQ010000073.1:0-17367 GCF_050337105.1 Aliivibrio kagoshimensis | reverse complement strand
CTTATAAACAGCGGTTTAAATTACCAGTATGAAATAGGTATAATAGTTAATCGATTGCGTTAACGCCTATACTAGTATTAACCCACTCAACTCACAATCAAACTTTTATCTCATCTTATAAAAAATGAGATTAACTTATCCTATATCAACTTATTATTCCCCTGATAGAAAACGTTTATCGAGGTCAATAAATGCCAATAAAAATGCAGTAATTGAGGCATAAAATCCGAAACTATCACGCTCTACACACTCTTGAGAAAATGCAGGTACCCAACTTAACAGTTGCTGATTGATAAACAGCAACTGTTGTTGCATTAATGCCTCAAAGCTTGTTTCATCGTCACTTTGGTTCGAGAGTAGAATTAAGTTACCTAAAAAGTCGAGTTGAATCGCGATGTGATCAGTCGGTTCATTAAAATCTGACTTTTGAGCGATGTCGAATTTTTTAAGCCACTCCATCATCTCTTGTGCGGGTTGACCATTAAGCTGTTGAGAATCACCTCTATACATAGAAGCGTATGGGAGCGCCGCTGATTTTGGGGTGGTAAGGAATAGACCACAAAAGTCGGCAGATAGCTCTAACTGAGCATCTTCTCTGAGTTGCAAGGCGGCAATGCTATTTTTAATCTGAGTGATTGATGCTGATAGCTCAGGTGTTTCACCCAATTCAGAAAGAAATTGTTGGATATCAGATTTATAATAACTCTCGAGTTGTTCAACCGTTAATTCGTGTGCTAATAAACTGGATATCCACCAGTATATTTCGGCGCGTTGTTGGTTGAAATTGATCTGATCTTGCATGGTCACTCCAATATTTGTAGATTCTCGACAAGAATAACACTCTTTATATTAAAAATGATAAAAACAGAATGTAACAGCCTGTTTTTTAAACTACGAACTATACTTATGATAAGCAATTCGATTGTGACTAAGTTTGAACCATTGTAGGTTTACATATGGACGGTTTTAACTATCAGAGTAATAGGGAGTTTCAATTTTTCAACAGTTACTAAACCAGTAACATAAACCACAGATAAATTGAAAAGGTTTGGAGGCGACATGGATACATTAAAAGTAAGCGCATATATGCGCGCACATCCCGTGACATTTACGGCAAAGATGTCATTAACAGCGGCACTTGAAAAACTCGTTGCTTCAAGCCAAACAGGTGGTCCTGTAATCGATGATAATCATAAAGTGGTTGGGTTCATTTCAGAGCAAGATATGATTCAAGCAATGCTGAAAGTGAGCTATTACTGTCAAGATACTTATAATGTTGCTGACTGTATGAACAGTGAAGTATTAACCGTCTCTCCCGAAGATACGATTATTGCAGTGGCAGAACAGATGATCGATCTAAAACCTAAACTCTATCCCGTCACTGTAAATGATAAACTGGTCGGTGTTATTTCTCGAAGAGATGTATTGAGAGCGATTAGTAATGCAGTTGGAGATTGCTTTAAACATCCAGTGTAGTCAAACCACGTGAC
Source organism: Aliivibrio kagoshimensis (assembly GCF_050337105.1). NCBI lineage: Bacteria > Pseudomonadati > Pseudomonadota > Gammaproteobacteria > Vibrionales > Vibrionaceae > Aliivibrio > Aliivibrio kagoshimensis. The sequence continues at coordinate 15,877 of NZ_JAKJSQ010000073.1, read as the reverse complement.
TCTGTTAATGAAGTGCCTTAATAGGCACTTTTTTTATAAATGGTGATAATAGACTTGACCTTGGAGGTAACTCCAAGCTTTATACTTATTTCAGTATCGTAACTGTTAATAATATGAAGACAAAGGAGTGACTATGTGCACTAAAAAACGTTGTGGCTCGACAACCCAGGGCCTAGATCATAAACATAACCCGAGCAGCTCATGCTGTGCGACTAAGAAAATAATGTCGATTAAACCGCTTACAGCACAAGAGGATTGTTGCAGTGTGGATAGTGGAGGCTCTAGCGCATGTTGTGTTGAGGAAGAGACTGGGGAGTCGGACCCCAAAACGGTTAAAGCTACGCCATTTGTTTTTAGCAAAAGCTGGATCGTTAGTGGGATGGACTGCCCGAGTTGTGCTAAAAAGATTGAAAAAGCCGTCAGTGCTATCCCTGAGGTCGAAGAGGTGAGGGTGCTGTTCGCTACCGAAAAACTTATCGTATCAACCAATAGCGATAAAGCGCTGTCTCAAGTGACTGAAAAAGTAAAAGAGAGCGGATTTACATTACGCGCTTCAAATAGTAAAAGTACCGAGGAAGAGCCCTCTTTTATTAAAAAAAATATCAACTTTCTGCTGTTATTGACACTACTGGTTATATCACTTGTTATTAAACAAACCAACGCAGGACTTGGAGAGCTTGCCTTTACCGTCTCCGCAATCTTTGGTTTATTTCCAATTAGTTATAAAGCGTACCGATTAGCCAGAAATGGCAGCCCTTTCTCAATTGAAACCTTAATGAGTGTTGCGGCAATCGGTGCTATCTACTTAGGGGAAACCGTCGAAGCCGCCATGGTTATTTTGTTGTTCATGTTAGGTGAGCAATTAGAAGCGTACGCCTCATCTCGTGCAAGAAGTGGTGTGCAAGCATTAATGGCATTAGTCCCTGAACAAGCAACGTTAATTCAGAGTGATGGTACAAGAAGTGTTGTTGATGCCTCTGAACTTGTTGAAGGAGATATTATTGAGGTTGCACCTGGGTCAAGATTACCGGCAGACGGCCTATTAACCAGTGATTATGCTGATATTGATGAGAGTGCGTTAACTGGAGAGTCAGTACCCGTTTCGAAAAGTATGGGTGCCAAACTGATGGCAGGCACGGTGGTTAGCGATCGTGTGATTACGTTTAGAGTGACTTCAAAACAGGGAGAGAATGCCATTGATCGTATTTTGCACCTGATTGAAGAAGCGGAATCACGTAAAGCACCCTTAGAACGATTTCTGGATAAATTCAGTCGTTGGTATACCCCTGTGATGATGCTATTTGCTTTATTGGTGATTGTGACGCCACCATTATTGTTTTCTGGGCAGTGGGATACGTGGATATACCGAGGTTTGACACTGTTATTAATCGCGTGTCCCTGTGCGTTAGTGATTTCTACTCCGGCGGCGATTACTTCAGGCTTAGCAGCAGCGGCAAAACATGGTGCATTGATCAAAGGTGGAGCAGCACTAGAGCAGCTTGGCAGAGTGACTGTGGTTGCATTTGATAAAACGGGAACGTTAACCAAAGGTAAACCTGAATTAACCGATATTATTGTCAGTGATGAGACACTTGTAGATAGTGAAAGTACATTACTGGAGCTAGCCGCTTCTGTTGAGGTTGGCTCAAGCCACCCATTAGCAAAAGCGGTCGTTATCCGAGCTGAACAGCAAGGTATTGTTGTTACTGAAGCTGAACAGAGGCAAGCATTAGTTGGTCGAGGGGTCAGTGGCGTTTATAAACAGCAATTAATTTCAATATTGGCACCAAAACATTCTGATGTTGAACTAGAATGGTCTCAGAGCCAGCAAGTAAAAGAGTTGGAATCTCAAGGTAAAACCGTGGTGGTGGTCACCGCCGACCAACGTCTGGTTGGGATTTTGGCTTGGAGAGATGAACTAAGAGAAGATGCTGCCATAGCGGTTGAACAACTAAAGCAGTTGGGTGTTCGTTCTGTTATGTTAACTGGAGATAATGAACGTGCAGCAAAAGCGATAGCCAAAGAGATTGGTATTGAATATCGTGCAGAGCTGTTGCCGATTGACAAAGTCAAAGCCATTGAATCAGAGTCACAGACAAATGAGGTGGCAATGGTTGGTGATGGCATTAACGATGCTCCGGCGATGAAATCTGCATTGATTGGCATTGCGATGGGAGGCGGTTCAGATGTTGCGCTTGAAACAGCAGATGCTGCATTAACGCACAATAGAGTGGCAGAGTTACCTACAATGATTGCACTCTCACGTTCGACGCTCGGCATAATTAGACAGAACATCACCATAGCACTTGGACTAAAAGCGGTCTTTTTAGTCACGACGTTATTCGGTTTTACTGGCTTATGGGTCGCCGTTTTAGCTGACAGTGGAGCAACGGCATTAGTCACATTGAATGCACTTAGGCTGTTGAGGTTTAAAAAACAACAGCAGGGTGAAGACCCCATTCAGTCAGAGGCGCTGAGCAGTCATAGTTGATGGCAAATTGAACATCAACACGTCAAAGAGTGATCGACTTCAATATATAATGTAACTGCTCACTCTTATCTTTGCATTGTTGTGCGCTATCTCACTTTATGCTGAGTGTGAATTCGTTACATTGAGACATTACTTATCGTTAATAGCTTGATAAAGGAATCGATTATGACAACAACAGTATTTCACCTTGGTGTGACACAAGAGGACCTTAACGGTGCGGAGTTAGCCATTATTCCAGGCGATCCTGGCCGCGTACAGAAAATTGCTGAACAGATGGATAACCCTGAATTCTTAGCCAGTCATAGAGAGTACACGGTGTATCGAGCGCAGCTAGAAGGGAAATCTGTCATTGTTTGCTCTACGGGTATCGGTGGTCCATCAACCTCGATTGCAGTAGAAGAGTTAGCTCAACTGGGTGTTCGCACTTTTTTACGTGTTGGGACGACTGGAGCGATTCAAGAACATGTCAATGTTGGTGATATGATTGTTTCTACGGGTTCAGTCCGTTTAGATGGCGCAAGTTTACACTTTGCTCCTATGGAATTCCCTGCAGTTGCGGATTTTGATGTTGCGACAGCAATGAAAGCAGCAGTGGAATCGGAAGGCGCTAAAGTACATATGGGGATTACCGCGTCAAGTGATACTTTCTATCCTGGTCAAGAGCGTTATGATACATTCTCAGGCCGTGTCGTTAAGCGCTTCCAAGGCTCGATGCAAGAGTGGCAAGATATGGGCGTTTTGAACTTTGAAATGGAGTCAGCCACACTATTGACCATGTGCGCAAGTTCTGGCCTTAAAGCAGGTTGTGTTGCGGGTGTGATTATCAACCGTACTCAAAAAGAGATTCCAGACCATGAAACATTGAAAGTCACAGAAATGCGTTCAATTAAAGTGGTTGTTGAAGCAGCACGAAACATGTTGCGTTAATACAAACAGTTAGACACATCAAAAAAGCCGCGCTCTTAGCGCGGCTTTGTTGTATCAGGGGGCGGTTATTGACCACCTGCGGCTTGGAACCACTCAAAGAGATACTGATTTAAGTTTTTAAGTTCATCAGGACCGATGATCGCGAGCCCTAAATCTTTTGCCCTAACTAAGTCATTGTTACGAAGTGGCCGGAAACTCACTAACATCGCACGAGCTTGAAGACCACCTAACAGATCGCGCAGTGACTCAAGTTTATATAGGGTGTCATCTCCGTCGTCACGCATTCCCTTCGTTTTGCACTCAATAATATACAGCTTGTTGTTCACCACTGAAGCTACGTCGAGTTCGTTTCGAACATCCTTTTCACCAATTTTTCGGTAAACTTGAACGTTCAAAGAGTGGTCTTGAAGAGTGGGTAAGCGATTTTGAATATCTTTAACAGTATTGTGAACGAGGTTCTCTAACCATTCACCGTTGGCAAAGCGGCGTGCTTCTTCGCAATCAAAAGTAAGCAGGCCGTTTGCGTAGGTTGCTAGACCAGTATCCACAAGATCATTCAATAGCATATTCACTTCGCGATAGCCTTGCTGCTTCTCGGTAAGTTCAATCGCGAGCTTTTGTTCTTTACGACAAGTGGTAGCAAGGTAATTGAGAGTGGCAAGTCCTGGACCGAGTTCTAACGCATTACTGGCCCAACGTTGACATAAGTCTTGAAGTTGGATATTTAGCTTTTCATTAAGCTCTTGCTCTTCTGAAAACTCACAACGAGCGCCAAAGATAGCTAAATAATCACTCAGCTGAATATTATCTGCGACGTGCTGCTGTGATAAACCGTCAGGGTAAAGCCAGCACAGTTTGTCACTGTTAGGTTCTACCACAAAGATAGGCAGTCGATGGCTACGAAAAACCTCATATGCAGAGAGAAGACGGTGTCGTAAACCACAACTGGCATTAAAATTAAGCGTGGTAAACCGATCTGTTAATGCAGTAGCAAGATCTTGAATAGACTGTTTGATCACCGATGTGTTCACAACAGAGGGGATTTCATAAAACTCTGAGGTGATAGAGCGCACTGCTAAAATATCATGGAAGCGTTTAAACAGCTCAAACTGAGATGCATCGCCAATGAATACCATGTGATTTCCGGCAACAGACTCATCTAAAAGTGGGGTAATTAAACGAACAGGATCTTGATCAATGATACCTATATGTACAGTCATTCAGACTCCTTTGCAGCTATGACAATAGGGGTACTGAAAATGAAAATGAAGAAAAGTAACGTACCCACAATAACTATATGGGGTTATAGCCAGCATGATCAAGGAAACYTTATGAAATARAGTAAATTTTAACAATGATCGTAATTAAACGTAGGATATTGAAATAAACAGAGAGTACAATATCGCAATCTTTAATAAAGCTGTCACATGATTAACATTTTCAATGATGTTAAATTCACCGTTAGGACTTTGAATGAATTACCAGCCACTAGAAGAATACAGCCGTAAATGGATTTTTACTCATCAATCTATGCCAGTATCCCCTGAAGATTTGGTGCATATAAAACCGTATACACAAGCTCGATCATCTCAACTATGGCGTGATCATATTAGTCAGCACAGTCCTGATGCCGAACGTTTAGCAAAAGAAGATTGGGCGAAAAAAATGACTAATTGGATTGATAAAGTTGATTGGCAACAGCGTTGGGAGAGTGATGATGAATCTCTGCCCGATGAAATTTTGACTTTCATTGATTGGACTGACGATGTCACTGTCTATTTTTGTTACGATAAATACAATATTGTGGAAACCAAATGGGGAATATTTAAAAAAGCGTGGAAAAATTTCCTCTTTTTTGATGAACTCCCGTTTTTGATCGGAAAGAAAAAGAAACAAGCACTTTGGTTTGATTCCAAAGGGCAAGTTCAGCTCGGAAACCGTAGCTAATAGCAATTAGCGCTGCTTATTAGTTATTAGGATGATAAGCAGCGATATAACACTCCAAATCACGAAAATTTGTGCGAACAACAGAGGCCGATGCCTCACAAATTCTTTCAATGAAGGTTTCAAACTCAACCAACCCCATCTGTTTTTTGTTCACCAAAATCCAACCTAATGCGATATTATTCGGCACTGAAAACAGGGATGATACTCGGTTTACCGCAAAACGTAATTTGCGAGTAGCAAACCAATACCAGACAATGAAGTAGAGTGGGATCAGCATTAGTAAGGTTAGTGCAAGCATAATAAAATTGTCTCTAATAAATGGGTAGTCATATTGTCTTTTTATAATTATATTTTAAGAACACACTTTTTTTGACGAGAGTGGTCAAATCCATAAAGAGTTCTYATATTTAATACCTATGCAGCATAATAAATACAACTTATGTTCTTTATTGATAAAATTAACATTCGTAGAGAAAATAGACAATATTGACTCGATTGCATAACACAGGGTGAATAATAACTAGAGTAGCGAGTGGCGGGGAAAAAGACATGTCATAAATAGGGGGATGACATCACTAAAAATTGGAAATACCAGTAGAGTCAATAAGGCGTGAAACTGTTATGATTGATAATGAGTTGCCAGTATGACACGCCTTCCACACCTACCATTTAACGAAGCTGTAAACCCGCAGGCAGTGCTTCCCCAAACAGACGCTGTGTCTCTGATTCATCCAATACTTTTTGAGTCGCGACTAATTGAACCCAACTGTCAGGTGCGCGGCTTGCCTTCAGCTTAGTTAGAACAGTGTCTCGTAGAGGTTGAGCAATGTCCAAGGTTCGGTCACCTGTTTTGCGACACATCAATACAGCAGCAAAACCGATGATAGGCTGCTGCTTCCAGTTTAAAACCAGTAGTTCAGACATCCAATTGGCAACCTGTTCTGGTGGTATAACACTGTTGGCATGTCCATAGAAAAGAGAGCGGCTAGCGAGACGACCGAGAGCCCACCAATGTGCTTGGGCAAAAGCGGTTTTCTTTAATCGTTTTAAAAACCAGCTAGCGAGTAGAATTTTATCATCCACATCAAGGTGCTCTAAAGAGGCAGACAGTTTAACCATGCCTTCATAACTCCGCTCTTCTGACTCTTTAACCATTTTGGGGTTACGAATACTGGCAGGGTGAAGGTATTTAGCAACATCGGTAAGAATCGCTTCTTGCTGTTGTTGATTTAGGCCTCCAGCAACACGACGCCATAATGTCCACCAATCATTCCAACTCTGCTTTGATTTGAAATGAATGCCTTGTTGATAAATAGGCCAAATTTGATCAATACGCCATTGATCAGTATGAAAGCCAAAACCGGGTCTTAAGGTGAAGCCGGCTAACTTAAGCCAGTTACGTTCATGCAGCTCTGAGCGGCGACGCCTTTTTTTACCTGAAATTATTGGGGAGAATAGTTGACGTAAATTCGAAGAGTCCCATTGATTTCTATTACCGAGTTTTTTTTCTAGGTCTTTATTCAGTGTTTTCACTGCATCACTGGTATCAAGATTTGGTTTTGCTGGCCCGTAAACGGTATTGATTAGCTCTATAGCTTGCTGTTGCTTAGGGTCTAGCTGGTCAGGATCATCATCGATTGTTGAGTCACCGTTGGCTGACTCTTTACGGATTTCAACCTCAACATCCCAACGTAGTGTGTCGTCTTGTAAGCTAACACATTCAAGTTTTAGTGTACCCACCTCGGTATATTGGCAGGCTAAACTGACACGCACTCTGTCCTTTTGGTTGGCATGCAACTCATCAGCAGAGCGACTGCTTTTTAGCGTCACAACATAAGGCGGTAGTGCTTGATAATCATCTGGGTTAACTTGATGGATAGCGCCTGCTTGGCTAATTGAATCATGGGTAGAACTAAGAATAGTGAAGCGAACAGGTTCGCCTAACGTGAGGTCAAATTCTCTACCGTGTAAACGGATCTCAACCCCTTCCTCGGTCCCTTTGGAGAGTAAGCATAGTGCACGTCGAGTCCGATTCTTCTCTTCCAATAAGAGATAGTAGGAGCGGGCAGTGCCTCCCATAATTTTAAGTTGAGTACCGTGTCGAGCTTTAGCATAAACCACCGCGCCATAAGCCACGGCAAGGTTTGGGTGAGGGTTACTCAGTTCAACGATATCACTACCACTCCATTGAGAGAAGAGGTCGAGCACACGTTGCCGAAGAAGGTTGCTATTAAATACACCACCATTAAGTAAAACAGCGGTAGGGATTGCGGCATGGTTGCCTAATGGGTCAAGGGCCAGCGCGTCACTACATGGCAGACGGTGAGCATCAATAAATTGAGCAAGGTGCTTGCTGATTGCAGGATCGGCAGCATAAGGCAGACCAAATTCTACCACAGCAGCACGCCGTTGATTCGGCATTTGTTTAAACGTGGTCATGGGGAAGAAGCCATCCAAAGCAATATGATGCACTTCCTCTTTGGTTATTTCGACACTTTTGCTACCACCAATTAAACGAGAGCCACTACCCAGTAATGTGATTTTGCTGACATCAGGAGGATCGTCACTAAGCAGGCGCTCTTTCGCTTTTCGAGTTTGTTGGATCAGTTTGGTTAAGGTCGCCGCCTTCAATTTGTGATCGCCACTTAGACGTTGTTCTGCAAGATGAGCGAGGGCAAGGTCTAGGTTATCTCCTCCTAACATTAAATGATCACCTACACCTATTCGTTCGAGATGTAATTCCTCATCGCTAAACGACGCTTTAATTAAGCTGAGGTCGGTGGTGCCACCGCCAACATCACAAATGAGTATCAGAGGCAAATCACGAAGTTGTTGTTGAGCTTGATGCTGATGTTGATGATACCAGTCATAACAGACTGCCTGTGGCTCTTCCAACAATACGGTGTTAGTAAGCCCTGCGAGTTTAGCCGCTTGCAGTGTGTAGCTTCTAGCTGCTTCATCAAAAGAAGCGGGGACTGTAATCACTACCTCTTGATGCTCAATTAAAGCGTTCGGATGATGGTAATTCCATGATTGGCGTATATGATTTAAATAGCTGGCTGAGGCAACAATAGGAGAGACACGCTCGACCTCTTTAGCGGAAGCCCAAGGCAAAATATCTTCAGTGCGATCAACACCAGAGTGCGAAAGCCAACTCTTGGCACTGACAACTTGGCGACCTTCCACTTTACTGCCTAACTCGCGAGCCCATTCACCTATGATGACGTGAGATAGGTCTCCCTCTACTGGATGATTTAACCATGGTAGAGTGAGATCTTGTTCTGAAACTTGTTGGTTTGATGGATGAAATCGAAAGGAAGGTAGCAGAGGTTTTCTGACCACTTCACCAGGACCAATTAACTGGTCGATGTTAAAAATGGAAATGGCGCTTTTCTCGATGCCATCACCAATATCAGAATAGGCGAGCACAGTATGCGTGGTACCTAAATCAATGCCAATTAAAAATTGAGGTTGATGAATTGGTGATGCCATTTAACGCTCCAATATTACTATTTATGCATTGTTCGAACGGACGTCAAACTCAATATTCCACTTATCACCACCATCACAAGGGATAGCTTCTAAGCAGAGAGTGCCTAGTTCTGTTACTTTCGCAGCCAGATTTACTGGGACTATTTCACCACTTGAACGGCCTTCGATAACAGGTAAGGTCACTTGAATAGGAGGTAGCTCTTCAAGATCTTCTGGCATCCAGAAATCAAGATGAGTTCCCGCTGAATCATCACGTCGTGTCGTCGAACCGAAGAATCGAAATTGAACGGGTTGGCCAATAACCAGCCCAAATGGTTGACTTGGAACATTGATATGCGATCCCTCTTCCATTCCAAAAGGGGCGACACATAAAGCTTCAATAGGGGGTTCCATCCCAGGAATAGCAGGCATCGCACTTTCTATGCCCACATAATAGCTGCTAGCAATACCACCACGAATACGAACGCCTTTACCCTGGCGCACCGTACCGTAGTAAGAGGCACCACTGGCAACAGCAAGGTCAAGATCTAGGCCTTCTAATAAGAACACCTTCTCCGCGCCAGCATCGGTTAACCATTGATTAATTGTCGAGAGTAGGCGTTCGGCAATGTGAGTGGACTTTAAAACACCGCCATTAAATAAAATGGCGGAAGGTTTGATAAAGTTACTGGTATTAGAGTGAGCAAATAGCTCATCAGCTGCCGTACTCTGTTTGGTCAAGAAGCTGGCGACATGACGAGTCACAGCCGCATCTTGCGCATAGGGAAGTCCAATTTGCGTCAACGCACTTCTTGGTGTTTGAACCGGCAGATCGGTAATTAGAGTCTGTGGGAAGAAACCTTCAATTAAGGTCTGTTGAACTTCATGTTGGGTCAGTTCAGTTTTTAGCGTGGCACCAAGCAATTTAGAACCACGGCTTGGCACTACAATCGGTACAGACTCCAGGTCTAATTGGCTTAAGAGTGCCTCTTTTGCGTCGCGGCAAGCGTGAGTAATCGCTTGAATCTGCCAAGGTTGCAACTGTTTACCTTCGCTCGCGAGTTTCATCTTGAGACGATACGCTAGAGCTAGGTCCATATTATCGCCACCGAGCAGAATGTGATCACCGACTGCCACCCGGTTTAGAGTTAAGTTGCCACTCTCTTCAGTAACAGCAACTAAAGAGAGATCTGTGGTGCCGCCACCAACATCAACCACAAGAATCACATCACCGACAGAAACTTGATCCCGCCAGCTATCATCACAGTTTTTTATCCAGCTATAAACGGCAGCTTGCGGCTCTTCAAGGAGTGTCACATGCGTAAACCCAACTTGATTGGCAGCTTCTGCGGTTAAATCTCTAGCAGCTGGATCAAAAGAAGCAGGGACAGTGATCGTAACCTCTTGAGCTGTCAGTGGAGAGTGAGGGTGTTGGTGGTCCCAAGCACACTTTAGGTGCTCAAGATAGTCGATGGTTGCTTGAAGGGGAGAGATTTTCTCGACCTCTTCTGGGCTATTTAAAGGTAAAAAAGCATCGCGACGATTTACACCACCGTGGCATAACCAGCTTTTGGCGCTAGCCACTAGTCGAATAGGAGTTTTACTGCCAAGTTGACGAGCAATACCACCTACAATTGCGGTAGGCTCTGTTGTCCAAGGAAGTGCTGTGTCGTTTTCAGCCAGTTCAGCAGCGTGTGCCTGATAGATAAATGAAGGGAGCTGCTGTCGATTCTCAACTTGTCCCGGAGAGGTTAGTTGAGGAATCTCCATAATATGGACAGAGTGATTATCATCAGCGAGTTCAACGTAGGATAATACGCAATGAGTTGTGCCTAAATCGATACCAACGCTGTAATTGCCGTACTGAGTGTGACGATTATCCATTAAAGCTCAACCTCCGCAGGTGCAATGATATAAGCATCGTATCCATCAACCATTTTTGGGAGTGAAATGGAGGTCACCTTCCACCCTTTATGGATAAGTGTCCCGGTAAAAGGCGCATGACCAACCACGTTGCCGGTAAGGCGTACTTCCGTGGCATTAAACCCTTCAGCTAAAGTGATAGAGCTCTCTTCATCTTCATTACGAATAGGCGATAGCGTGAAATAATCCGCTAATACCTTTTGACCACCTTCATGAATAACTCGGGCTGCGGCGCCCACATCAGAGTCATCAAATCCTGTTAGGTCTTCACGCAAAAAATCAATGAAACGGGCTTCACTTTGCAGTAGAGCTAACAGTTGAAGTGCTGATTCAGGCGTGGCCGTTTTAATCTTAGACTCCACTTCCACTATTTTTTCGACGATTCTCTCAACTTCGATGACTTTTTCGACTTCTATGATCTTCTCAATAGGCGTTTCTACTTCAACAATTTTTTCTACTTCAACGGTTTTTTCAATCCCAACCACTTTGCCTTTTTTAAGCACAAATAGGAAAAAGAAAAGTATCCCAAAAGCGGCAAGACCTGCATGGATAATATCGAATGTGGCAGGCATGCTATTCATGTCAAAATTCATAATTTTTCTCTATGTTGAAGGTGTAAGCGGGCTGATGTCAATTCAATAGGCTTTATAGCGGTGAACCTTCACATAATCAAGGTACAGCGATAAAAGAGCTTACTATTCCTCCATTTTTCAGTTCGGTTGGTGTTTTTTTATCCATTTTGRTATTTCCTCCCTCGATGAGTAAGAATGATGACGCACGTGTCATTTTTATAATATATAGTTAATGGAGTTATAACTCATGATGATTATGCGTCATCCTCTTATTGCCAATATCTATAGATGGGTGCTTTGTGCGAGATATGAAGTTGTTTTACTCACTACTCATAGGTCTATTCGTTTTAGTGATTACTTTTTTTGCCACTAAAATGGTGATGGATATCAACCAATACTCAAATGTACTGTCTCTTGAGAATGCGGCACAAAGAGAGACACATCTTTTGCAAGTTCTTGTTAATGAAGATATTGATCATATGGGGGTTAGCGCGCATCTATTTCATTCGGATAAGCAGTTAAATGCCCAAGATTTTGCTGCGTTATCTAAGAGATTAATTGAGAGCGGTACGGCATTGCTATCGTTACAATGGATGAAAAAAGTAGAAAAATCGGATATTGACCATTTTGTTGCACAGAAACGAAAGGTCAACAGCGAATTTGACATTTTCACGGTACCACAAGATAAGCCTAAGTACACAGGTTACTACTTTCAAGACGATAGACCCATCTATGTGGTAGCAGATATCTATCCAAAAGAGGAGAGCTTTACACGCATCTTAGGCTTTTACCCCTCAAGAACTCGCTTTGAGCATGTGACAGCAGAGATGCTCAAGTCTGGTAAGCCTAATGTCTCAGATAAGCTAAGACTACTCCAAGACAGTCAAGACAAGTCGGCCCCTAAAGCGGGGATGTTGATCTACTACCCCGTCATTCAAAGTGATGAGATCATTGGGATAATGGTGGGTGCCTTTAGAATCAGTCGCTACTTTGATGATTTATTGGGTAAAACGTTAGCGGGCGATAATTTGCAAATTCAAATTATGGATAGTGGCTATGAAGCGGATGATGATCCGCTGCTCTTTCAAAGTGCTAATTGGCAAGAGGAGGGGGGAATCAGTGTCAAAAGTGAAATTAGGTTGCAAAATAGAGTGTGGAAAATACATTTTAAAACAACGGATACACTAAATAATACGCAAAAAACCACTGTTCTCTTTATGATAATCATTGGTGTGATTATCTCTGTTCTGTTGTCATTTATTACCTTTTTAATTTCAAGAGATAAACAGGAAATGGCAGAGATTCTAGATAAAAAAACCCAGGAACTGCAATACCTTGCTCATAATGACATAGTAACCGGCATTTTTAATCGTCGCCATTTTGCCACTAAATTGGAGAAACTGATTGCCACTGAGAGTGACTTTAGTTTAATCACGTTTGATGTCGATGAGTTTAAACTCATTAATGATAATTATGGTCACCTAGCAGGTGATGCTGTGCTAAAACATATCGCTGATATGGTGTCCGGATTATTAAGACCAGAAGATACCTTTTCTAGACATGGAGGCGATGAATTCTCTATCTTATCTATACTGAATGAAAACGATAAAGTCGAGAAACTCATAGAAGATATTCGTAATACAATTGCCAACTCTCCAACAACGTTCGAACAGATCCAGTTACATCAAACCGTGAGCATTGGTGCAAAAGTGTGGCATGGTGAGTCGTTGAATGAACTGTATAAAAAGGTCGACCTTGCCTTGTATACCAGTAAGGACAGTGGTCGAAATCGAGCAACATTAGTAAAATAGTAAATTACTACGCTATCATGGTTTTGGGGGTCGTTTTTTTCTCCCCCTTACGCTAGAATCTGCCTTCAAAATTATATCTGCTTTAGGAAAATCATGAACTTCAATCGAATCGTCTGTTTTGATCTGGAAATGTGTTGTTGGAACATCGATGGCAAAGGTCGAACGGGAGAGATCATTGAGATTGGATTAGCAGAGATTGACCTCACTACCTCGCAAATAACTAAACGTGCTCAATATTATGTCAAGCCTGAGCTGGATGAAATCTCCCCGTTTTGCACAGAATTAACAGGAATTTCAGGTCAAAAAATTGCTAAGCAGGGCCGTCCATTAGACGCTGTTCTCAGTTCAATGGTGAAGAATTTCGGTGGACCAAACAAGATATATGCGGCTTGGGGTCATGACGATCAGATTTTAGAGCAAGAGTGTCTGGCGAAACAGTTGGATTTTCCAATCAAAGAGTATATCAACCTGGCGACTTTGTTTCGTGTCAAACATCGTCATAAAAGCAGCAGAATGGGGCAGAGAAGGGCATTAGAGATTGCAAATATTGAGTGGGAAGGACGTCAGCACTCAGGCTATGTAGATGCTTACAATCTTGCAAAGTTAGCATTAACGATGTTGTAGAGGTTGCACAATAAAATGAGGCTTCATCTCATGAGGCCTCTTTTTATTCTACTTTTCAGCAGCAATGACAGATATTTCAACTAAGAGAGATTCTCTAGCCATACTCGCTTCAACACAAGCTCTAGCGGGTGCGTGACCTTCTGGTACCCAGTTGTCCCACACGGCATTCATTTCAGAAAATTGGCTCATCTCTTTGATATAGATAGTAACAGATAAGATGTGCTCTTTATCACTGCCAGCTTGCAGCAGTAGGTCCTCAACTTTCTCAAGCATAGTGACAGTTTGTTCAGTTATGCCTTGAGTTGCGTCTTTACAAACTTGTCCACATAGGTAGATGGTTCCATTGTGGTTAACAATTCTGCTCATGCGTTGTTTGGTGTCGTGACGCTCGATCATAACGGGCTCCTTTTATAAAAAGTGATAGTTTTCAAAAAAGTATATACTGAAAATCCAATTATGTATGTGATTGAGACGAATATTGTTCATTAAGTCTTTATCGCAAAGGTCACAGATAATCAACTAAGTGCATGTCTGACTAAAACATTCAAGGTAATGTCTTAGGGTAATTAACTGTTTAGGCAAACCTCATGGATGAGAACGTTTTCAATCGAAAAATTAGCAGTGGTCAAATAATTGGAGAGTCGCTCTACAACTTAAACATCGGTCTTATCTTATGTTGGGGCTTTTTTATTAACTGGTACATCGTTACTCTTATTCCAATTGAATCGTTACAACAGTTTACCAGTGGCGTTTTGTATCTTGGCTATTTTAGTTGCTGTTTAATCGGATTATTTTTATTTAAACACAGTGATAATCCCATAATTAGCTTTATCAGTTATAACGTTGTTGTGCTTCCGTTAGGGTTAACCATCAATCTTATTGTTTCCGATCACAGTACGTCACATTTAGTGACGGATACCATCACCAGCGTTGGTATTGTGACATTTTCTATGATGTGCCTATCGACGGTTTTCCCACGAGTATTTGCTTTTAAATTTCTGACTCTATTCATTGCCATTGTACTGTTATTGTTGGTCACGGTGACGGAGTACATGGTGTTGAATATACAGCACCACTCGTTCAACCTATTTGTTGCGCTGATATTCAGTGGCTATATTGGTTATGACTGGGGAAGAGCGAATCAGATATCCAAAACAGTGATAAATTCAATGGACAGTGCAGCATCGGTTTACATGGATATTCTTTCTTTAGGCTGCTTGATTTTTAGACCCTTTCGCCGTAAGCGATCCGTCAGCCAACACCTGTAATTTTCGAAGTGAATAAGCAAGGTATTAAGCGTCGTTTGTATAACACTTAATACCAAGCAGCTAGAAACGAACGGGTTACTATTTTTGGGTTTTGCGAGAGACTAATCCAAATAATCCTAAAGCAAAGATAGCGAGAGTCGTTGGTTCAGGTACCTGAGAAATTGGGGTTAAGGATTCCACAGTGTAGGTCATTTTGTAGTCGATGCCTTCAACACATGTTGTGTTCAAGAACCCTTGACTGTCATAGCTATACGATTGTGCGCAGGTACCACTTGCAGATAGTAAACTTGAATAGATTCCCTCTGTGACATCCAGTTCAGCTGAAAGAAAGGTTTTTCCTGTTTCACCATTTAGTCCATCTTCTAATCCAGCGATAGTGAAAATTTCAGGATCGGTAGAGCTCTCTTCAAAGAACCAAGTAGGGGCATTGTCTCCCCATGTATTCTGCTGACGGTAATCTACTGGGACCGTTTGATCAACAAATGGTTTAAAGCCAACACCGAGTAGATTCGTTCCCCAATGAATCGTGGCCCCTGTTAACTTCAAACCTGCAGCAATACCAACAGTGAATACATCGGCTGGGTCAGTTGGACTGAAGATTGACCCATAAAATTCATTAACACCCGTCACCAAATTGAAGAGCGCAACATCTTCTAGGCCTCCTATCGTGTCGAAATCACCTGCTGGAAGGCCCCCTTCTGTTGCAATGCTAGCCTCATCAAATGTGCCATTAAAAGGAATATTTACCAATCCAGCTTGAGCTTGGGTGGTTAGAAAAACAGAACTCAAAATGAACAGTGTGTTTAGCTTAGTCATTATTATTATTACCTGTTATTTTAAAAC
>NZ_JAKJSQ010000072.1:0-17920 GCF_050337105.1 Aliivibrio kagoshimensis | reverse complement strand
GTTATATCTTCCCCCCCAAAAGGCGATGACGAAAGTTGTCGCCTTTTTTTATAAAAATAATAGTGTGACTCAATCGACACATGGGGTAATTTATTATTGTTAGTGACAATTTAAACACCTATAGTGAAACCGATTTCAGTCAGAGGCTAAACACTGTATGTTTGATATAAGTATTGTTATTAAATATCTAGATTCTTTCATTGATGGCTTTGCTATAACAGCGGCAGTGAGTGTGATGTCAATCATTGGCAGCTTTGTCGTTGGCTTATGTATCATGGTTGCTTGTGTTAGTCAGAGCAAAGTGCTTAATAAGCTAGGTTATGGCTACATTGAATGCTTTCGAAATATCCCCTTTATTGTGCAAGTATTTTTTATTTTTTACGGCTTACCAGAGCTCGGTATATTTATTGACCCTTACACCACAGGGGTGCTTGCATTATCAATTGCCGTTGGAGCCTATTGCGCTGATATTCTAAGAGCAAGTGTTCAACAGGTTGATGTGGGTATTATTGAAGCGGCTCAATCTTTTGGCATTGAACGGAAAAAAATATACAGCAAAATTATTCTTCCTATTGCATTAAGAACATCAATTAGACCGATTGGTTCTGTTTTTATTAACCTAATTTTGACCACATCAATTTTATCTACTGTCACGTTAAATGAGTTGACAGGTACTGCGAAAATTATTGCTGCCGAAACATTTAGACCGTTTGAAGTCTACTTCTTTTTATTACTGTTTTATTGCGTTCTTACTTACTCTTTGTCGCTCATTATTTCGTTAATTCATAGAAAACTTAATCAACAATTTTTGGTGGGAGAATAATAATGTCAAGTCATGAATTTGTCCCATACGACCTTATTGTTTTATTAAATGGTATATCGATATCACTGTATGTATTTATGGTATCTAGCCTTTTAGGTGGTGCTTTTGGGATCGTATTGGCACTCACTCGTCATTACCGTTTTCCCGTAATCAGCTCAGTATCCACATTCACTGGTGAATTTTTAAAAAACTCGCCAGTGTTGGTTCAACTTTTTTTGATCTATTTTGGCTTGCCAATTTTTCTAGGGGTCAATCTGACAGCAACAGAAGCTGCGATGATTACGCTCACTGGTAATACTGCTGCATTTGTCTCTGTTATTGTAGTGTCGGCAATCGCATCAATAGATAAAGGTCAGGTGGAATCAGCAAAGAGTTTCGGTCTATCTGAAATGAAGATCCTAACCAAAATCATTACTCCCCAAGCGCTATTAGTCGCCATTGCGCCATTGATTGGATTAGCAGTGAACCAACTGCAGGTCACCTCATTGATCTCTGTCATTGGCGTTATGGATATCACTAAAGTCGGACAAATATTGAATCAGCGTACTTGGCAGCCGTTTGTTGTGTGGCCCATTATCGGCATGACGTACTTCTTATTATCTTTCCTACTTGCCAAAGCAGGTAAACGCGTTGAGAACAAGCTAAAGCAGCATCAACATTGGGAAAACATCTAAAGGTTTATCATGATTAAAATTGAAAATGTAGAAAAGCGCTTTGGAGACCTTCACATTCTTAAAGGTGTCTCTCTGACCATAAATAAGGGTGATGTTATCTCTATTCTTGGGGCAAGTGGTTCAGGAAAATCAACACTGGTTCGTTGTATTAATGGCTTAGAGAGGATCCAAGCCGGTACGATCACCGTGGACAACCTAAACGTCAGTGATAAGAAAGAGTTAACCAGCATTCGGAAAAACGTATCGACTGTTTTTCAGCATTTTAATCTGTATCCACACCTTTCTATTATCGACAATATTACCTTAGCACCGATTGAAGTGTTGGGTAAATCGAAAGAAGAAGCAAATAGTAAGGCGATGGAGTTACTTGATATCGTTGATTTATCGGATAAAAAGGATGCCTATCCAGCACAGCTATCAGGAGGACAAAAGCAGCGTATTGGTATATGTCGAGCGTTAGCTATGAACCCTGATTACTTGCTGCTTGATGAAGTAACCAGCGCACTTGACCCAGAAATGACGTCAGAAGTTCTGGATGTGTTGTCTGAATTGGCTCGCACTGGAACAACACTTATTCTTGTCACCCACGAAATTGCTTTTGCTAAAAAGATCTCAAACCGAATTGTATTTTTAGATGAAGGCAAAGTTCGAGTTGATCTTGCAAAAGATGAGTTCTTCTCGGATGAAGGCGGCAAAAAAGATGCGCGTATCGCAAGATTTTTAGAAAAAATGGATAGTAAATAATGATTGTTCTCTCAAATTCAGAAGCGTGGCCAGGCATCGATGATACAGCAGCGATGTTGGAAAATGGTGATAACGGTTTGGACGCCATTATTCATGGCATTGAAAAGGTAGAAGCTGAGCCTCGCATCCGTAGTGTCGGATATGGCGGTTGGCCAAATTTACTCGGTGACATGGAGTTTGATGGCGCGGTGATGGACGGTGACTCACTACTCACTGGCGCTGTTGGTGCTGTAAAAGATCACTATCACGTAACCCGTGTTGCTAGAAAAGTGATGGAAGAGTTGAATCACGAGATTTTGGTAGGGGAAGGGGCGACACGATTCGCATATGAGATGGGATTTCGTTGCTCTAATCCATTGCTTGAAGACTCAAAGCAGGTCTGGTGGAAAAAGCTTCAGGAGATCACAGGGCAAGAGACTCCAGACTTATCAAAGTGCGACCTTGCTCCTCTTAATACCATGATTACCGATCCTGAAAAGGTTCGTGATACCACAGTATTTTTAACTAAAGACCTTAATGACAGTGTCTATTCAGCAACGAGTACATCAGGTTGGGCTTGGAAATACCCTGGCAGACTTGGCGACTCTCCTATTGTTGGTGCGGGCTTTTACGCAGACAGCCGCTATGGCGCTGTGGCATGTACCCATACTGGCGAGATGACCATACGTGCTAATACGTCATATTCGATTGTGATGGCAATGCGATTAGGGTATTCGCTTCAAGCCGCTGTTGATATGGCCATTGAAGAGCTTGTTTTACTTAAAGGCGGATTTTTAGGCGGTGTGGTAATCCATGCCATTGATAACAAAGATAATCACCGTGTAGTCAATGTTGGCTGCGAGGGCGATATAAAGTACTGGGTTTATAAATCTGGTATGGATAAGCCGCAAGAGTGCATTGCGGAAAAATACTAATAAGGGATTAAATTATGAAATTCAGAACGGTTATTGCCACACTCCTCACAGGGTTTATTGCGTTGAGCTCTTCCTCTACATTTGCAGGTAAACTGGAAGATATTCGTGAGCAAGGTTATATACGAATTGGTGTCTCTCTTGGAGGGGAACCTATTGGTTTTCGAGACATCAAAAACCAACCAACCGGTTATGATGTTGATTTAGCGAATCGCCTTGCGGAAAAACTTGGCGTAGAAGCTCGATTTACAGATGTGCACGGTGATGCGCGTGTCTCTATGCTGTTCTCTGATCAGTTGGATGCTGTTATTGGTAATATGTCAGCGACACTTGAACGCGCTAAGTCAGTGAATTTTTCTATTCCATATGCAAGAGCAGGTCTGCGAATTATTCATCAAAAAAATGCAGAGATTGAATCATTAGCTGATTTGGATGGTAAGAAAGTCGTTGTAGGCCGAGGTTCAACAGGCGAAACATTCCTTAAACGTGAAGTTCCGGGCGCTGAGCTTGTTTATACTGATAACTTTGCACCTGATGGTATCTTACTGCTGCGTCAAGGGCGTGTAGATGCTGGTATTGAAGACAGTTCACTCGTAGACTACTTAGCAACGCAAACGGATCGTCTAGAGACACTTTCTGGCTTGCACTCTAATGATCCAATTGGTGTCGGTATAAAGAAAGGTGACGCTGAATTTTTACGCTGGATGGATATGTTTGTATCTGAGTACATCAGTTCAGGTGATTATGAAGAGTCATACAAGAAGTGGTGGGGAGCGGATGCAAACCCACCTTCATTGAAACCTATTTGGTAATAACTCAATTACAGTCGGTTATGATTTAAGTAGAACTGAGTTTCAATAATAAGATGGCTTTCCGTTGAGGGGAGCCATTTTTCGTTGGTGCTTTTATCACTTTTTTTCTCATTAACTTGAGTGTATTGGGCTTGTTTTACGACTGAGATAATCGATTGCACAAAGTCCAGTTTGTTAAAACCAATCGTCGAGAACTGGTAATCACCACGGCGAGAAAACTCTGTATTATCAAACCCAAAAATACGGTGTGAATAGTGATTGATGGCGTTGGCCTTGAAGTAATCCACTGCAGCCATTGCCATGGAGTCAGAGGTACAAAAAATGGCTAACTCCTCACTGTCCTTGATAGACGATGAGGTTAAATAGGCCAAGGCTTCATTATAGGAGTAATCGCAAAAAGCCGATGCTTCTACCGTTATATCATGTCGAGTTAAGTGGGCTAAGTAATGAGAGACTCGTTGGATCTCATTCGCTGAGGATTGTCGCCCTCCAATTAATATCGCGCGCTTTATTCCTTTACTATTAGCATAATCTATAGCGTCTTTAATACCTGGCTCTTCGTTGACTTTTACCGAGTAACCCATCTCTTGGCTTTTGCCATTGAGCATGATGATATTGTTAGTATAAAACAGAGAACCTGCAAGCTCAGGCTCAATAAGATCAGAGAGAATTAACGCCGCATCTACACGTTGAACAAATGCGTTTTTTTGCAGCTCGTCAATATCATTAGCTGATTTTAGACGGACAAACAGTGCTTGTTTTCCAATGGATTGGATTCCTTGAATTAAGGAGTCAAACAAGGTTAAGTCGCTGACATCTGAAAGGTGATTAACCACAATAGCAATGAGGCCAGTTTCATTGTTCGCAAGGCTCTGAGCAAAAGGATTTGCCACATACCCTAAAGATTCAGCTGCTTGCAATACTCTTGCTTTTTTGTCGGCTGAAATTGGACGATTTTTACCTGATAGCGCTCTGGAAGCGACTGCTTTTGAGACTTCAGCTAACGCTGCAACGTCTGAAAGGGTAGGAGGGGTATTCTTTCTATTCATTAAGTAACCTAACCACCTGATTTACTTTCTCAAAGTCAGTGACATCTATAAGTTGGTCATCACTGGCTTGCACCCCCATGCTCACCGATGTCCCAAGGTCTATCATTGCTGAAGCTCGTTGAGTTTTACCAGATAAGTGAATTTCATGAGCACCCGTTAATTCAATAAGTTGAAGTGCATTAGAGTGATTAACTCCACAACCAGGCATGATGGAGAGACGATTATTGGCACGCTGAACAAATTGGGTCAGTTGATCAATCCCTTGAGCGGCGGTGGCTTGTTGTCCAGAGGTTAGAATGCGCTCACACCCGAGATCAATGACCTGCTCTAGTGAATATTGCCAATCGTGAACAACATCAAAAGCACGATGAAAAGTGATACCGAGTTCACCCGCACTCTTTACCCATTTTTGACAGGCTTGCACATTAATCGAAGCATCCGCATTGAGTGCTCCAATCACAACACCGTTAATGCCTAGGTCACGCATCATTTGAATTTCATCACTCATGCTGTCTATTTCATTAGATGAAAATAGAAAATCCCCCGCTCGAGATCGAATCATTGAGTAGATTGGGACTGGGCTATTTTTGACAGCATAATTGGCAAATGCCCAGTTTGGTGTGATGCCACCTACAGATAAAGCACTGCACAATTCGATGCGCTTTGCACCTGCTTCGATGGCGGTGTGTAGAGATTCGATATTATCGACGCAAACTTCAACTAGAGTGTTTCTCATTGCTACTGATACCATGTCAAAATATTGGGTTCAGTATACCATGAGCTTTGTTAAAGCGTTCGGATAACATCTATATATCAAACAGTTTTAGGTATTCGCTGTATCCCTCTTCATTCAACTTTTCTTTTGCGATAAAACGCATCGCCGCAGAGTTCATGCAGTAACGAAGACCTGTAGGTTTTGGTCCATCTTTAAACACATGACCTAAGTGAGAATCACCATATCGGCTGCGCACTTCGGTTCTTGGGTAAAACAGTTTGTAATCAGTTTCTGTTATGACATATTCGTCACTGATTGGTTGGGTGAAGCTTGGCCAACCCGTGCCAGATTTGTATTTATCAGTAGATGAAAATAGCGGCTCACCCGTGACGATATCGACATAGATGCCTTCCGCTTTATTATCCCAATACTGATTTTTGAATGGACGTTCAGTGCCATCTTCTTGAGTCACTTCATACTGCAGTTCAGTGAGCTTTGCTCTGATTTCTTCATCGGTTGGTTTTACATATTTTGAGGCACTACTCGCCATCTTTTTGCTGTCGATGATCGCTCTTATGGTCTGAGGATTCTCTTTTCTATCATCGCCAAACACACCGTCTAAATATTGATCACGACCGGATGAAAAGCGGTAGTAGTTGTAACGAACGGGGCTCTTTTTGTAATAGTCTTGATGGTACTCTTCTGCGGGCCAAAACTTTTCAAACTTGATTAACTCCGTAGCGAGAGGTTCAGGGTAAATCATGGCTTGATCGATTTCACTGATGAACTGCTGAGTGGTAACGATCTGCGCTTGATTGGTATAGAAAATAGCTGGGCGATATTGTGGACCACGGTCGACAAACGATCCTTTGGCATCAGTTGGGTCAATGTGGCGAAAGAAGTAATCGAGTAGTTGCTCGTATTCTACCACTGCAGGATCGTAAGTGACTTTGATCACTTCAATGTGACCTGATTTTCCCGATGAAACCTGTTTGTAGGTCGGATTATCTAATTTGCCACCCGAATAACCTGATATAACCTCAACCACACCATCTAGCTTTTCAAGATCAGATTCAGTACACCAAAAGCAGCCGCCCGCTAATGTTATCTCTTCGTAGCTGCCGTTTGCTGACACTTTACTTATAGTATCAGCAGTACCTGTTTGGCTTATAAATAGGGATATCAGCGGCAGGGTGACCGTGATTGAAAGTAATATCTTGGTTAATGTCTTCATAAATACCTCAGGATGTAGATCGTAATGGCGGCACTAATGTTGTTTAGTGTAAATATAGAGACAGGACTCCGTCAGAAAATATTTCAAGGTGAGTAATAATAGAAAGTAATTTGCTTAATTACGTGTTATTCGACATAAAATTGACAAAAAAAAGAGATAATAACGACATAGAATAAAAGTTGTTATTTGAGGAAGTGAATATGAATACAGTAAAAAAATCAGTTGCAGTCGGCCTGTTAGCCCTATTGACTGTTGGTGCATACTCGCTATTAACTGGTAAAGAAGTGAATGACATCTCTACTGATTCACCTCACTCTTCCATCCAGTTAGCGTCGTCATCTACTTATTTAATGGTTAAAGATTATCTTGCTAGTTCTATGGCCTATAACCAAGACACTCGTGAATTTCTGATGACGAGTGATCATCCTCATACCCTTTTTGCTGAACCAATTTCTACCTTAATGGTGCTTGCGGACGATTTAGTAACAGTGAAGCAGACACTGGATATACCGAGTGACTCTGACTTGGAAGGGTTGGCGTATGTTGGCAACAATATGGCTATCGCAATTTCCGAGAAAGGCACGATCTATCGTTTGAAAAACGATGGGGAAAAGTGGTCGTTATTAGACAGTAAAAAGGGACTCATTGGTCAAGTGACCAAAGTGGCTTCACTAGCAACAGATGTTGAAGCTGATAAACTGTACACGGCAGAAAAAGAGGGGAAAAAGAACCTTTATATCATGGATATGCAAGGTCAACTTGAGAGAACCATTGAGCTAAAGTTTGATAATCCTGCTGGTGCGTATAGTCTAGAGAGTGATTTCACTATTGCAGGCTTAACGTATCATAACGGCTATCTATATATGTTGAGTGAAGCGTATTCAACGGTCTTTAAATTTGACCTGAAAACAGAAAAAATTATTCAAGCGTATGGGTTAAGTGACTCTCATGAAATGGGAGGGTTAACTTTTCGTGACGGTCACTTTGTGACGGCGGGAGATGCTGAGAGCTACTTACCGGATCCAGTAATCTCTGAGTTTAAGTTGTAATCGCATCATAGTGCCCCGCAATAAAGGAGCCCTTGATTGCAAGGGCTTCGTTTCGTTTACACTGATTCATTTTACGCTATCACTAATTGAACACAGTCAATATGGATGTCTTGGTTAATATAAGCCATGCCAAGCAGACGTAAGAAATCCATTCGATCAGTATTTCTTAGGTCAATATCTGGCGCTTCTAGGCCACTGTTTTGGTAGATTGTTGCTAAATTCGCCATAAATCTCTCGCCACTCTCCATCTGTAACAAACTCACCGCTCCAACATCTGGTTTTATTTTTTCTCGTTGCGGTTGTGGCAAATTGATAGCGATAACAATCGGCTCTTCCTCACCTTCAAAACGAACATGGCGCTTGTGAACAGTTTGGCTTGCCCAATAGTAAGCGAGCTCTTTGCTTTGAGTCAGAAATACAGGCTCGACCAATTCAGTATAGTGGTTACCAATGGTGGTCATGGTGTTTTTGGCGGCTTGATTGATGGCTATATCTCCGGAACGGTTTAATCCTTGCTCTTGAATCGAGGGTAGTAGGGCAGAAGAGGTACCGTGATACCAGAGACCATTAGTGGCAAAACCGTCAGTTGAAAGAAGGTCTTTAGCATCTTGAAGGTGTTGGGGAGTTCGATTCATATTTTCCTCAGAAGATAATAATCATTAATAAGAAGAGTGAGGCGGCGCGTTGACCGCCTCTTATCAATAACCCATTTAGGTTAGCTGAATTGGTTTGAGGTATTTAATGCCCCGCCAGCCTTTAATGCATTTTCACCAGCAAAGTACTCTTTGTGATCATCACCCATGTCTGAACCCGACATATTTTGGTGCTTAACACAGGCGATGCCTTGACGGATCTCTTTACGTTGAACTCCTGCGACATAACCCAGCATACCAGCGTCACCAAAGTACTCTTTGGCTAAGTTATCAGTCGATAGGGCTGCGGTATGGTACGTTGGCAGAGTGATCAAGTGATGGAAGATCCCTGCTTCACGTGCAGAGTCTGCTTGGAAAGTACGGATCTTGTCGTCGGCACGTTTAGAGAGCTCAGATTGGTCGTACTCTTCACTCATCAAGTTTGCTCGGTCATACGATGAAACGTCTTCGCCCGCTTCTTCCATAGAATCAAACATCTGCTGGCGGAAGTTAAGAGTCCAATTAAAGGATGGTGAGTTGTTATAAACCAGTTTTGCAGTAGGGTGCACTGCACGTACCTCGTCCATCATGGCTTTAATCTGACCTATGTGCGGCTTTTCGGTCTCAATCCACAGCAGATCCGCCCCTGCATTGATCGCTTCGATACAATCAAAGACACAACGAGCCTCACCAGTACCTTGACGGAATTGATACAGACCAGACGGCAGACGTTTAGGGCGAACTAACTTACCGTCGCGATTGAAGCAGACATCCCCTTCGGCCATTGCGGTAACGTCGATCTTTTCAACATCAAGGAAGGAGTTGTACACGTCACCTTGATCGCCGGGTTCTTTTACCACGGCAATCTCTTTGGTCAGGCCTGCACCTTGGGAGTCAGTACGAGCCACAATGACACCGTTATCAATACCAAGTTCTAAAAAGGCGTAACGCAACGCGCGGAGTTTGGCATGAAAGTCAGCGTGCGGAACGGTGACTTTACCGTCTTGGTGCCCACACTGTTTTTCGTCGGCAACTTGGTTTTCAATCTGTAAACAACAAGCACCCGCTTCAATCATCTGCTTAGCCATTAAATAGGTGGCTTCTGCGTTACCAAAACCGGCATCAATATCGGCAACAATGGGCACTACGTGGGTAACGTGGTTATCAATTTGATCTTGAATCGCGATCTGTGCGTTATAGTCATTGGTTTCACGCGCGTCATCTAAAGCACGAAATAGTCCGCCTAATTCACGAGCATCCGCTTGACGCAAAAAAGTATAGAGCTCTTCAACGAGGCCAGCGACACTGGTCTTTTCGTGCATCGATTGGTCAGGCAGTGGACCAAAGTCAGAACGTAGAGCAGCAACCATCCAACCTGAAAGGTAGAGGTAACGTCGATCAGTCTGGCCGTTGAAGTGCTTTTTTACGGAGATCATTTTTTGTTGACCGATAAATCCATGCCAGCAGCCTAAAGACTGAGTGTACTGAGAACTGTCTGCGTCATAAGCAGCCATATCAGCACGCATGATATCTGCAGTGTATTGAGCGATATCGAGACCAGTCTTGAATCTGTTTTGTGCTCTCATTCGAGCCGCTGACTCAGGGTTAATTGCATCCCAAGGAGCACCTGCATTACGCTTTGCAACTCCAATCGTTTCGATGTCTTGTGAGATATTTGACATTGCTCTTCCTTAATTTACAGGTTAAAAGTTGGCTCAAAGTCGGCCGTTTGCTAAATCTAAATCGTGAATCCAGTCTAAACGCCGAACCCACTATTTTTATAATTTATAGTTTTTATGTTCGATATATATTTTGTGAATAGAGGTTGAGGAGGCACTGCTCTGAGATTCACAGAGTGGGCAATATTGATTGGTTAGATAGTGGTTATAAAAATGATAAATTCGCTTAATTTTTGTTAACTCTATAGAATCAATAGACATTGTCATTAGTCGCATTTTAGAGAGAACCTATGAGCTTACGTATTCAACAGGGTAGCTTGCACATCGATAGCACCCTCTTCGCACTAGTTAACGATCAAATCATTCCAGGCACGGGCATTAATGCGGATGACTTTTGGTCGTCTTTTGAGCGCATTCTTAACGAGTTAGCGCCTAAAAATAGAGCCTTATTAGAGAAACGTGATGTATTGCAAAAGCAGATTGATGCATGGCATACAGCGCGCGTAGGCCAACCCCTAAACCCTGTTGAATATAAAGCCTTCTTGCAAGAAATTGGTTATTTGGTTGAAGAGGGGGAGGACTTTCAAGTCGCAACTTCCAGTGTTGAACCCGAGATCGCTACCCAAGCTGGGCCACAATTAGTGGTACCCATTATGAACGCTCGTTTTGCGTTGAATGCGGCCAATGCGCGTTGGGGCAGTTTATATGATGCCTTGTATGGTACTGACGTGATCAGCGAAGAGCATGGCGCAGAGAAGGGGGGAGGTTTTAATCCAATCCGTGGTGAGAAAGTCATCGCTTATGGCCGCCAATTTCTTGATAGCAGTGTGCCATTAAACGGTGCGTCTCATACCTCAGTAACTCACTACAGCATTGATAACGGTTTAAAAGCTCAGTTGGAGAGTGGTGAACAGGTGATGCTAAGCGATAACGAACAGCTGATTGGTTATCAAGGAGACGCTGCTGCACCTACCGCAATATTACTTAAACACAATAACTTGCACCTAGAGATTCAAATCGATTCAAACAGTGCTGTGGGCAAGTTAGACCGAGCTGGTGTCAATGATTTACTTCTGGAGTCAGCGCTCACTACTATTATGGATTGTGAAGACTCGGTAGCAGCGGTTGACGGCGAAGATAAAGCGCTGGCGTATAAAAACTGGCTGGGCCTAATGAAAGGGGATTTGCAGGAGTCCCTACAGAAAAAGGGTAATACAATAGTTCGTCGTTTGAATGACGATCGCGTATATATCAGTGAAGATGGCAGTGAAGTTACGTTAAAAGGCCGAAGTATGCTCTTTATTCGTAACGTGGGGCACTTAATGACTAACCCTGCTATCTTGGACAACGACGGAAACGAAGTGCCTGAAGGTATGATGGATGGCATGATCAGCTCACTGATCGCGATGCATGATTTAAAGGGTAACAGCCGTTTCCAAAATTCAACCGCTAATAGTATCAACATCGTAAAACCTAAAATGCACGGTCCTGAAGAAGTGGCCTTTACTAGTGAACTATTTGGCCGTATTGAAGATGCGCTAGGGCTGGATCGTAACACTATTAAAGTGGGTATTATGGACGAAGAGCGTCGTACCTCTGTCAATTTGAAAGAGTGTATTCGTGCGGCGAAAGAGCGAGTAGTATTCATCAATACTGGTTTCCTAGACCGAACAGGGGATGAGATCCACACCAGTATGGAAGCGGGCCCGTTTGCCCCTAAAACGCAGCTAAAAAGCATGACTTGGATTGGAGCATACGAAGATCAAAATGTGGACTTGGGAATTGCTTGCGGTCTACAAGGCAAAGCGCAAATCGGTAAAGGAATGTGGCCGGAGCCTGATAACATGGCCAAGATGATGGGGGCAAAAATTGCCCATCCACAAGCGGGTGCTAATACCGCTTGGGTTCCTTCTCCTACTGCCGCCACTCTGCACGCTCTGCATTATCATCAGGTGAGTGTGCCAAGCCGCCAAGAAGAGTTGAGCACTCGCATTCGAGCCAACGTGGATGACATTCTCACCATCCCGTTATTGGGAGATCAAGCTCTGACTGAAGATGATATTCAAAGAGAACTGGATAACAACACTCAAGGTATTTTAGGTTATGTAGTTCGTTGGATAGATCAAGGTGTAGGTTGTTCTAAAGTACCCGATATTAATAATGTCGGTTTAATGGAAGATCGCGCTACGTTGAGAATTTCAAGCCAACATATTGCCAACTGGTTACGTCATGATATTTGCAGCAAAGAGCAGGTGATGGAGACGATGCAGCGTATGGCGGCTGTGGTTGATAAGCAGAATGCTTCCGATACCAGTTACCGTAATATGGCACCAAACTTTGAGAGTAGCGTTGCCTTTTCTGCTGCTTGTGAATTGGTGTTTGAGGGTTGTGCGCAACCAAGTGGTTATACAGAGCCAGTACTGCATGCCATGCGATTGAAGCTGAAAGCACAGTAAATTTAAGCATTTAAAGCACAAGTAATATGGTTAAAACACCCGAACTGTTGTTGTACAACGGTTCGGGTGTTTTTTTATGCGGAAAGCGCTATTCGATAACCTTTTTTAATCGTGACCATCATGATTTATCGTTGGACTCATTTTTAAGAATGTTGGTTAATGCCGTGGATGCTATCGTTATATTAACGTTTAGTATTGGGTTATGCCTCGCACTTTTGATGAGGCATTTTCTATCAATGACCCTATTGTGTGAGGTCTAGGTTTGGAAAATTCGGTTAATTTGGAGCGCATCCGTGCAGAGTATAATGTGAAGCATTGGAGCCAAGGTTTTTATGGTATTGACGACAGTGGCGAGGTGTATGTATCACCAAGAAGTGACAGCCAGCATCAAGTACCGTTAAGTCAGGTTGTGAAGCAGTTAGAGCAACGAAATATCGGGTTGCCTGCGCTGGTGCGTTTCCCGCAAATTGTGCACCAACGAGTGCACAGCATTTGCGATGCATTTAACCAAGCAATAGAAGAGAGCCAATACCAAAATAAATATTTACTGGTTTATCCAATAAAAGTGAACCAGCAAAAAGAAGTTGTAGATGAAATTTTAGCTAGCCAGGCTCAACTTGAGCAGAAGCAATTAGGCTTAGAGTCCGGCAGCAAACCAGAATTACTGGCCGTATTGGCATTAGCACAAAAAGCGAGCTCAGTGATTGTTTGTAACGGTTACAAAGATCGCGAGTATGTTCGCTTAGCATTGATCGGTGAGAAACTGGGCCATCAAGTGTTTATTGTGTTGGAAAAACTGTCAGAGCTTGATTTGGTTCTATCAGAAGCGAAAGCATTAGGGGTCACACCTCGATTAGGCTTGCGCATTCGCCTCGCTTCTCAAGGGGCTGGCAAGTGGCAAGCCAGTGGGGGGGAGAAGTCGAAATTTGGGCTGTCAGCGTCACAAGTTTTAACGGTTATTGAACGCTTGAAAGCGGAAGAACAGCTAGATATTTTACAGTTGGTGCATTTCCACCTGGGCTCTCAAATGGCCAACATTCGAGATGTTCGTAACGGAGTGAGCGAAGCGGCTCGATTCTATTGCGAGCTTCGTGATATTGGCGCCAACTTGACCTATTTAGATGTCGGTGGTGGTTTAGCGGTGGACTACGATGGTACTCGAAGCCAATCATCGAACTCGATGAATTATGGGTTGGCTGAATATGCTCGAAATATTGTGATGAGCATAGGGGATGTTTGCCAACAATATTCACAGCCGATGCCAGTGATCATCTCTGAATCGGGACGTTCTTTAACAGCGCATCATGCGGTTTTGGTGACTAATGTCATTGGTACTGAGAGTTATACCCCAGAAGCGATTGGTGAGCCTAATGAAGATGCCCCACAATTGATGCATAACATGTGGCGTAATTTGCAACAGCTTGAAAATGGCAGCGATGATCGAGCATTAATCGAAATCTATAACGATACGCAAAGTGATGTGTCTGAAGCGCACAATCAATTTGCGACGGGTATGTTGAACCTTCAACATCGTGCGTGGGCAGAGCAAATATCATTACGCATCAATTATGAATTGAGTGTGAGAATGTGCACCAAGAACCGCTTTCATCGTCCGATTTTGGATGAGTTGAGTGAGCGTTTGGCGGATAAGTTTTTTGTCAATTTCTCACTGTTCCAGTCACTGCCTGATGCGTGGGGGATTGATCAAGTATTCCCGGTATTGCCATTAAGTGGCTTGGCAAATGTAGAAGAGCGCCGTGCAGTGGTTTTGGATATTACCTGCGACTCTGATGGCACCATACACCAATATGTAGATGGGCAAGGTATTGAAAAAACACTACCTGTACCAGCCTGGAATCCAGATGAACCTTATTTGATGGGTTTCTTTTTGGTGGGAGCCTACCAAGAGATATTGGGTGATATGCATAACTTGTTTGGCGACACACACAGTGTGGTGGTTAACGTTGACGAAGAGGGCAAGGCCAACATCGATTACATCAATGAAGGTGACACGGTAGAAGACATGATGCGTTATGTACATATTGACGTGGACTTGATCCGTCAAAACTATCGCGATCTCGTCAGTTGCCGCGTGGCAAAAGAGGAGCAGCAGAGCGTGCTTGAGGAGTTAGAGCAAGGTCTAATGGGATACACTTATTTGGAAGATTTTTAATGAAAGATCTCTTTACTAAAACGGACTACTCACTCTATTCAAACGCAATGACGTTTATGCGTCGACCTTTGGTGAAAAACCCATTGGAGGTTGAAGCGGATGTGGTTGTGTTAGGAGCGCCTTTGGATATGGCAACATCAGGTCGTCCTGGTGCGCGCTTAGGTCCAGATGCTATTCGTCGTGCCTCAGTTAACTTGGCATGGGAGGAGAAGAAGTTCCCTTGGGACTTCAACCTCTTTGATCGCACTCAGGTGATCGATGCAGGGGATTTGGTGTTTGATTGTGGCGATGCGGAAGATTTTACTCAGCGCATGGAAGCGGCGGCAGATGCCATTATAGCCAGTGGAAAAACGTTACTAGGCTTAGGGGGAGATCACTTCATCACCTTACCATTGCTGCGTTCGTACGCCAAAAAATATGGTGAAATGGCGTTGATACATTTCGATGCACATACCGATACTTACAGCAATGGTAGCCGTTATGATCACGGCACCATGTTCTACCATGCTCCTAAAGAGGGATTAATCAGTGTTGAGCACTCTGTGCAGATTGGCATACGCACCGAGTACCAAGCAGATGGGCACGGTTTTAATGTGATCAATGCGATGCAAGCGAATGACATGAGTGCCGAGCAGGTTGTTGAACAGGTAAAAGGCATCGTAGGAGATAGGCCGGTTTATTTAACATTCGATATTGACTGTTTGGATCCCGCTTTTGCCCCCGGAACTGGAACACCAGTGTGCGGTGGTTTGAATTCAGATAAAGTGCTGAAAATCCTTCGTGGTTTAGTCGGTATTAATCTCGTGGGAATGGATGTGGTTGAAGTGTCACCGGCGTATGATCACAGTGATATCACTGCATTGGCTGGTGCAACCATCGCTTTGGAACTGCTCTATTTGTGGAGTGCCACTAAAGTGGCAAAGTAACACATTGAAAATGGCTACCTTTGGTAGCCATTTTTTATTGACAGTACTGAACGTGTTAACTTAATTTAAAGCGAGAAACGAGCTCTTCAAGCTGCGCTGCTTGAGCTCGTAGCTCATCACAGTCCATGCCCGCTTGTTTGGCATAGGTAGCGTTAGACTCTGCAATAGAAGCAATATCCGTTACCGTGTTACTCACCTCAGCGACCACACTGGTTTGCTCTTCAGTCGCAGTGGCAATTTGAATATTCATATCATTCATATTCTGTATTGAGCTGGATATCTCAGTCAGCTTCTTACCAGATGTTATAGCAAGTTGCTTGGAAATTTCAGCTGTTTTCACACCACTTTCCATCGCTTGGACACTTTGATCCGATTTGTGTTGAAGGCGTTCAATAATGGTTTTTATCTCGCCTGTCGATTGGTTACTTCGTAGCGCAAGAGTACGTACTTCATCAGCAACAACGGCAAATCCACGTCCTTGGTCTCCAGCACGAGCCGCTTCAATAGCAGCATTAAGAGCCAGTAAGTTTGTTTGCTCAGATATGCCATGAATCACTTCTAACATGCTATTAATCGCGACGGCTTCTTCGGCTAATTGTTGAATGACCTCGGTGGTAGATTCAAGCTTACTTTCCATTTCAGTAACATGTGAAATCGTCTCTTCTACCGACTGATGGCCGTCAACAGCATCCACATCAATTTGAGTTGTGCTCTGTGCGGCATGATTAGCGTTAGAAGCGATTTCATCAGCGGTGTGCCCCATCTCTTGAATTGCGGTGGCCATCATTTCAGTTTGGCTCTGCTGTTTTAGTACATCCTGGCTGATGTTGTTCATTTGAACATCTATGGATTTAACCCCATTTAGTAACTGACTACTGGTTGATTGAACCTGTTCGAGCATTTGAGCGAGTGACTCAACAAAGCGGTTATAGCTACCTGATAGTGCCCCAATTTCGTCATTGGTACTGTCATCAAGACGGCGAGTGAGATCGCCTTCACCAGATGAGATCTCTTCAAGCATTTTTCCTACATGATTCAATGGATTGATCACAGTAGTAATGAGCCAAGTCGCAATAGCAGTAAACAGTATTGTGATGCCGACACCGACAAGAATCAGTGTTCGTGTCAATTCAGAGGTATCTTGAAAGACTTCATCGGCGGAAAGTTCAGCAACCACAAACCAATCGAGTAAAGGGAGATATTGGGAAGCGACAATCTGATCGCCGTTAGAACCTGATAATGAACTAATTTGAATCGTCGTTTTATTTAAGAAGTTTGGCATTGGTTGATCGAAGTAATCAGACAGTGTCTTATCACGAGACGCTTGCGAACGGTGAAGCTGAATGACACCGGCTGCATCGGTTAAAAATACCTGACCTTGTTCACCAATTTTGTAGGCTTTGATCATCTCGGTCATTTCGGCCAGTGGTAAGCCTATACCCGCTACACCAATGGTATTGCCATTATTTTTGATGGCGTAGTTAATAAAAAGTACGGCAATGTTACTTTCAGAATCGATATCCAGTGAAAGCGCATAGGGTTTTCCACTTTGTAAGAACTGATAAAACCACTGATCACTGGCTTTCTGTGAAGATAAGGTTTTGATACGTCCTCGTTCAGTATAATAATTACCGCTTTGGGCTGGGATGAAAAAGGCAGTAAGGGCGTCGTACTCATTTTTTACTGAGGTTAAGTATTGACTGACCTGTTGTGAGTGAGCATCGAGTTCGCCATTTTGGATCAAAGGAAGATAATCTGGGTTGGTTGCAAGGGCTTTTGATACAACTAGTGGGGTGGTTAAGCTTTTTTCGACCCCTTCAGTAACGGAAAGTAAAACGGAAGGTAGTTCAGTATTATACAGCCTCTTTTCAATTGAATCAGTTGCTGCTTGGCTAGCAATAAAAGTCAGTATTGTTGAGGTGAAAACAATCGCTGATACAGTGGTTAATATTAACTTTTTCTTAATATTCATGAAAAAAGACTCCAAATGCTAAAGTAATAGTTATATCAATTGCAGTAGTTTGATTGAGAGCATTTATATGT
>NZ_JAKJSQ010000009.1:0-83790 GCF_050337105.1 Aliivibrio kagoshimensis | reverse complement strand
GTCTTAAGGTATGAAGGAGCTTGTTTCTAGAGACTTTTTTATTAGAAACCAGCGTATTTTGTTGATCTAATAAGGCAATTTGAAAGACATTTTTTGCCAAATCAATACTAATGAGCTTATATTTCATAGTGGTCACCTCTGTTGTTGATTCTGTCGAACCTTAATCATGGCACATTGCGATGCCGAGACAGAGGTGACCATCTCATCAGACACCCTAATAACGTCCTTACAAAGCAGCTCCAATCGATGACGATATGTTTTTAATTAAAATAGTTGGGTAAAGGTTTGGTATTACAACTCTCGAAACAGATGGAAAGTCACACTAAAAATCAGTCGTTGTTGTTGTTCAGTTCTTTTGAGCGTGTATTGTGAAGTTCATCTAAGCGGCAGTAGTGATTTTAATCCCAGTGGTTCGTTTTCGATGCAATTTATGGATAGCGTGAGAGTACGATTTCACCTCTCCCACTATGCTGGCGTGGTTTTGTTCAAGGGTGGTGCAGAGTTTTAACCACTCTTGCTGTTTAAATTTCAATTGTTGCAAAACTGGTGGGGCAGAGGCGTTAATAGCGCCTCGTTTGCTAGGTCTTATCTGTTTTCCGCTCCAATCGACAACCTCTAGGTAGTCCTCCAATTTAAACGGAATACCTTTACTCATCTCATTGGTTGGGTTGCCAATGAAGGGGTGTAAGCAAGGAGGAGTCATCTTGTTAGACTTCAGCGCAGCGAGTCGCTCTTTGACTGAGGTGAAATCTGAGGTTTCAAGTGAGTCCACCATGTTGGCTCGAATCGGGTTTAAATCGACATAGGCCATCGCAGTTAATAGCGCTTTCTCATCGAGCAAGGCTTGGCTTTTGAATCGCCCTTCCAAAAAGTGCCCAGTGCAGTCATCTTCTTTGTTTGCCAACCTAGCAATGGTTTGATTGAGGATTTTCATGAACCAACTGATGCTGGCTAAACGTTCGCGCCACTCAGAGATGATTTGATGACACACTTCTTTGGTCGAGCTGTGTGTGTCTTTTTGAGTTAGATAGCGATGAATTAAGACTGGCATCTCATGCAGTGAACACCAACGTGCAACGACCTCCTGATCTGATAGATTTTTAACCCCCTCACCATCAATGCTGAGCACTAAGTGGTAGTGATTATGCATAATGGCGTAGGCGCAGATATCAATACAAAATACGGAGCTGAGCTGTTTGAGTTTATCTTCAATCCAATCGCGACGATGCTCAAAATTCTGCTGGGTTATTTCATCAACACCACATAAGTAACTGCGTCTCACACATCGAGAGGCAATGTGATAATAGGGTGTTGCTTCAGAGCAGATAAGCTGACTTCTTGGTACGGTCACAGGAAACATCTCACAACAAATTAAACATGGTCACAGTGTAAGCGGATTCGCCATGAAGAAGTATTGGAATGACAAGGCTTGCGAGTCACTGAGAGTTGGCCTTGAAATAGATGAAAACGCAGAAGTGAAAAGTGTGAGGGTCGTGCTTAAGGTGTGTGTCCCTGTAAGGAGTAAACTGATGAATAGTATCGATAAATAAAAAATTTAAAACATTAAAGTCATAAACTTCTTATGTTTTTGCAGTGGCAGTCGATAAGTGCAGCTGAGTGATTCTGTAATTGCTCACTTCATTTATAAAAGGCTATCAGATGTTTAATTTTCGCGTTATGAGTATTAAGAATAAAATTGTTTCAGGAATCACCTTTGCTGTATTAGCATCAACCATTATTGTTGGGCTAATGGCGCAACAACAAGCACGAGAAGTACTAACACATCGATTGATCGATATCGAATTGCCGTTAATGCTTGATTCTGTCAAAGGACAACTGGACAAGGAAGTGAGTCAATTGCTGTTTGCTGCTGAACAGATAGCCAATAACGAATTCATTTTAGATGCTATTCGTACCACTGATAGAGAAGCAGACACTGAAGGGAAGTTGGTGAAACAGCTTAATAATGTTCGTCGCCAATTTAATTTAAATGATGCTTCTGTCGCCAATAGAAACTCTTCGTATTATTGGAATCAAAATGGTTTCTTAAGAGAGTTAGATCGTAGTAATGATGGGTGGTTTTTTGGCTTTACCCAATCGGGGCAGCAGACGATGGTCAGCATATTTCAAGAGAGTAATGGCGATGTAAAGATGTTCGCTAACTACCAGCAACTTAGTGGTATTGGAATGTCGGGCCTCTCTAAATCACTAGATGACATGGTTGCATTGCTAAACGGCTTTAAAATTGAGCAGACAGGGTTTGTCTTTTTAACTGATTCAAAAGGCAAAGTACAAATTCATCGTCAACCAAACATGAACAACAGTTCGTTAACGTCTCTTTATGGAACTAAAGCCGATGAACTGTTAAACGATTCTGGTTTTAATATGATCCGCACAGAAACAGCAGGTGTCGAATACTTTATTTCTAGCACTTACATTGAATCCATGGATTGGTATGTTGTTGCTGTTGTTCCAGTGAATGAGGTGTTTGCCGATCTAAATGCCACGGCTCAAAAAATGTTGATTACCACCATTATTGTTGCGGCACTCTTCATATTCATGGGCTTATTGCTTGCGGGTAGTATCACTAAGCCGATTCAACGTTTAGCAGAGCGCTTTAGAGAGCTCGGCCAAGGAGATGGCGATCTCTCTCAACGCATCGACGTTATTGGTCACGATGAAGTCGCGCAACTCTCTAAAGGCTTTAATGGGTTTGTTGAGAAGATACACCAATCAATCATTGAAGTGGCTGAAACCAGTCAAGCGTTGCAAGCAGCGGCTGGTGGTGTTGCTATTAAAGCGGGTACTACGCATGACAACAGTCAACTACAGCGCGATCAAACCATTCAGGTGGTTGCTGCGATTAATGAGATGGGCGCGACCATTAGTGAAATCGCTTCTAGTGCCGCAAATGCTGCCCATATCTCAAGTACTGCCGAGCAGAATACCGAAGAAGGGCGTGTAGTCGTTAATCAAGCCAAAACCTCCATCAACTTATTGGCGTCTGATATTGAAAATACTGGATTAGTGGTGCAGGAATTAGCTGCCACAACACAGAGCATTGGCTCAATTTTGGAAGTGATCCGAGGCATTTCAGAGCAAACGAATCTATTGGCTTTAAACGCAGCGATAGAGGCGGCACGTGCCGGTGAGCAAGGCCGTGGCTTTGCGGTAGTCGCCGATGAAGTTCGCAACTTAGCAAGCCGAACTGCTGATTCAACAGAAGAAGTGCAGAAGATGATTAATAAGCTGCAAAGTGATGCGCAAAATGCAGTTAGTGCAATGCAAGCAGGAAGAGAGATCACAGGCGAAGGGGTTATTTCATCGGATAAAGCAGTAGAGATGTTAATCACTATTTCAGAAAGCATTAGTGAAATTTCAGATCGTAACACTCAAGTTGCCACGGCAACTGAAGAGCAATCAACGGTGGTACACACCATTAATGAGAACATAGCAGAGATCAATAACATTAATGAAATCACAACAAGCACCGCCCAAGAGTTAGCTGATGACAGTAATGAGCTACAACAGTTATCAAGCCGACTGGATACGATTGTAAGTACCTTTAAGCTGTAATAAGCAACACAAATCGGTTAAAAGAGACAATATAAAACCCTTCACGATTTAAATCCGTGGAGGGTTTTATATTTACGTCATTTTTGTTGTAGTTAACGTCATGACGAAAGGTTATACGTCAGTGAGTACTCAAAGAGCAAAGTTAAGTTGATGGCGCAATAAGAATCACCGAGAAGTGGTTATTTGGGCCTACGATCTGAGTATGGGCGGTAATACCTTGTTGTCTAAGCTCTTTTAGCAGGTCACTGATGCTACAGTTGTTCTTAACAAGTTCAACATACTCATTTAAATCCACTTCTTTAGATACCCTATCATCGTAATTTTGAGTACGGTACCCTGAAATTATCAATTCACACTGCTTATCTGCGAATAGGATTTTGTAAGTGAGCTTATCAGTTGTTGATTCGTAAACCTGTTCTGTTTTGGTATCGTGGCTCACCAACGACATCGCGACATATAGGTAGTTGATATTAATGTTTCCAATATCAACGTTGACGTTAATTTCCTCACTGCTATTGGTAAAACTGACCCCTTCGCCATCTTCTGTTCGGGAGGCCGCTAAGCTTAACAAGGCCTCAGAAAAAGCCGCCAGCCAAGTGTCACCATTGGCAGTAAAATGTGTTGAGTCTGCAGCATAACTTACTCGCGAAGTGGCAAATATTATCGCAATAACCAGCATGATCTTTTTCATAATCCCTCTGAAATCGTTGCACCCTCACTGAAGTATACATCATCTCTCCTGCCCACTTTTTTGCGCCACATCTACTTTATAAATCATCACCAGTGCTATAGTGAAATTAACATCACTAGGAGGTGACGTATGGCGATTATTCAGTCATTTGGTGCAGCAGAAACGGTTACAGGTTCTTGCCACTTTTTACAGCTTGAACAGGGGCCGAATATTCTTATTGATTGTGGTTATTTTCAGGGAGATAACGAGGAACAAACCTATGCCCCTTTCGATTTTGACCCCAATGAGGTTGATATTGTTCTACTTACCCATGGCCATTTAGACCATGTAGGACGAGTGCCTAAACTGGTTAAAGAGGGGTTCGGTGGTAAATTGGTAGCGACTCGCTCGACCATGGAATTGGCGGAGGTGATTCTACTGGATTGCGCAAAAATCGCCGAGGAAGACCATAAAACGGCACTGAAAAAAGCGAAAAGAACAGGAAGCGAAACGCAGATCCCACCTCCTATTTACAGCAGTGATGATGCCAAGGCTGTATTTGACTTAACCATTCAATACGCCGAATACAATAAAACGATTCAGCTAACGCCAGATATTAAGGTAACCTTTCGAAACGCGGGACATATCCTAGGCTCAGCCACCATCCAGCTTGAAATACACGAAGAGGGACACAGCAAATCGATTGTCTTTAGTGGGGACTTAGGCAGTCGCCGAGACATTATTATGACCCCGCCGGCGTTTGTTAAAAGAGCGGATGCCCTTTATATAGAGTCAACCTATGGAGATAGTCTTCACACACCTTTAAAAGAGAGCATTAACGAGTTTAAACAGATTGTAATTAATACCTTAGACAATCAAGGCAATGTACTTATTCCCTCGTTTGCCATTGAACGAACTCAAGAGATCCTGTTACTGCTCAAACAGATGTATTACGACAAAACACTCCCCGTGTGTAAGGTCTATTTAGATTCACCGATGGCCATTCGCGCTACGCAGATTTACAACAATCATCACGCTGAACTAAACGCGTCGACCAATCAATTATCACTGCGTGATGGTACTGTGTTTGAATTCCCATATCTGCAATATTCACTTAAAGGCAAAGATTCAATGCGAATTAACCAGCAAGAGAGTGGGTGCATCATCATTGCAGGCAGTGGAATGTGTACCGGAGGGCGGATTTTACATCACTTTAAACACCGCCTATGGGATGAGCGCAACAGTGTGATTTTTGCTGGTTATCAAGTTCACGGTACCTTAGGCCGACAAGTGATAGATGGAGCCGAAACGATTCAACTCTATCATGAGACCATCAAGGTAAACGCGAATATACACGTGCTTAACGGTTTTTCGGCCCACGCTGATCAGAGCGATCTATTAGCGTGGATGCATGAATTTGAACAGCTTAAAAACATCTACTTGATTCATGGTGAGCCAAACACTCAAACGGCGTTTAAACAGGAGATCAACGTGCAGTTAAATAAATCAGCTCACATCGTAAAGTATGGCGAAAAGGTGATGGTGTAAATATCCTGTGGTTATTGTGCCAATGGTAGCGCGATTCCAATTAAGGCAAAGACACCATAAGAAACTCGGCCACAGCAAAGGTGGCAGACAATCTTGCGATTAGTCGTCGTCAGTTAGACCGATTGTTCATGAATGACTTCGGCAACACGGCTCGTGAGTATTAGGCTGAGCCCAAACAGCTTGCGAAAAGTATCAGGTAAAAAAAATGAGTGATAGTCTATTATAAAYGTATACATTTTTATGTGACATTGATCTTGCGCAGTGTACAATAGCGAAATAGACGGGAATCTTAACGTTTATCTGACACGTCTTTTGGCCAGTGTGGTTAGATTACGTGGTTCAAACTGCAAAGTACTAACAACAGGTGATGTATGAGAAAAATCATGCTAATCGCTCTATTCGTTCTCTTTTTTGCAGGAGCAACACAGGCTTCAAGCGTCGACTTATTGCAATCCCGTAATGGTATTGCCTATGAAGTTAACCAAACCAAGCCGTTTACAGGGACCTATGTAAAGAACTATCGTAGCGGTAAAAAAGCATTAGAAATAACGTATAAAGATGGTATCAAAAATGGTCTGATGACCAAGTGGTATCCAGATGGTCAAAAAGCGGCGGAAATCTATTTTTCTAACGATATACCTGATGGATTAAACACTGAGTGGCATGTTAATGGTTTGAAAAAATACGAAGCACATTTTAAGAAAGGTGCCAAAGAGGGCCGAGAAGTCGAGTGGGATGATAAGGGTGAAAAATCCTTTGATCTTTGCTTTAAAAATGGACAGCAAGTATCGGCCTAACCGAGTTACCCCGATAGTTACCGAATTGTAAAAGCCAGCGGATGAATTATTCTCGCTGGCTTTTTTAATCAAAACTTATAAGAGGCACCAAGATAAAAGCTGGATACATCAATGATCTCATCATTAGTGCTATTACCGACTTTCTCTTCGATGGCAAAAAAATCATTTTCATATGCCAATCTAAGGTTCATCCTTGGTAGGTAATCTAACGCGTATTCTATCCCAAATCCAACTTTTACACCGAGCGTGTCGATGTCGATGTCGTCGTTAGATATTGGGTTCGAGGCGACTAAGCTAAGCCCCAGTTTTGAGAATAGACGAAGGCGGTTTGGGAACGTGTAACCGAGGTTTGCGGCAACAGAGGAGGTCCATAATGCATGCTCAGCATCAGTGCCGTCGATCACAATAGAACCAAAGCGAGTGAAGTCGGTTTCTACTCCAACAATTTCATTGAATTGATAACCTCCATAAAACCTAACTGAACTGTCGTTGACCGTCCATTTTGCATCACCAGAGTTATAGATATTACTACTGCCTAATCCTGCGCCTAAATAGAAGCCTTCCACCTTAAATTCCTGCTTATCTTTAGCAAAAACAGGTAGAGAGATAAGGGCAGATAACAGCAGAGTGGCTACAAGGTTTTTCATTAGTATCATCCATTTACAGTAATTATGTAGATGAATTCTCTCTTATTCATGAAGGCTATGCAATTGAAGTTAAGATGAACGGGAGGAATAGTTTGATTATTTGAAGGAGAGCAAGTTTGTGGGAAAAACGAAGCCTTATACGAGATGATAAGCAGTAAAAGGCTTCACTATGTTCTATTTTTCTAACATATCAAGAGCAACGGCTTCAGCAATTTTAATCCCGTCGATACCTGCAGACAGAATGCCACCTGCATAACCGGCACCTTCACCTGCTGGATATAACCCTTTGATGTTAACACTTTGGTAATCTTTGCCACGTTTGATTTGAACAGGGGATGAAGTACGTGTCTCAACACCGGTTAACATTGCGTCTGGATTGGCAAAGCCACGGATTTTTTTACCAAAGGCAGGTATTGCTTCGCGAATCGCATCAATAGCGAAATCGGGCAAGCTGGTGCTCAAATCCGTCATTTTAATGTTGGGTTTATACGATGGCTCAACCTCACCAAATGGTTTTGCATCGCCATCAGCTAAGAAGTCACCCACACGTTGAGCAGGGGCATCGTAGGTGCTGCCACCTAAAATGTAGGCATTACGCTCCAATTTCCGTTGCAGTGCGATGCCTTGCAGGGGATCGTTGTTAAAGTCTTCTGGAGCTATTCCCACTACAATCGCACTGTTGGCGTTACGTTCACTACGTGAATATTGACTCATGCCGTTGGTGACAACCGCTTCTGTTTCAGAGGTTGCGGCGACAACTACGCCTCCTGGACACATACAGAAGCTGTATACCGAGCGGCCATTCTTACAGTGATGAACCAGTTTATAATCAGCGGCACCTAAGATAGGGTGCCCTGCATTTTTACCAAATCGCGCTTTATCTATGGTCTCTTGTTTATGTTCAATACGGAAACCGATGGAAAATGATTGTGCGTCCATGTGAACGCCTTTGTCATGCAGCATCTGAACGGTATCGCGAGCACTATGACCAATCGCAAGCGTGACGTGTTTAGAGTTGATCACTTCACCACCATTCAGCGTCACACCCGTCACTTGATTATCTTCAATATTGATCTCATCAACGCGAGTCTCAAAACGGATCTCACCACCTAGCTCAATGATCTTGCTTCGCATTTTCTCAACCATGGTCACTAGCTTATAAGTACCAATGTGAGGTTTGCTTAAATAGATGATCTCAGCAGGAGCACCAGCAGCGACAAATTCTTGCTTTACTTTCAGGCCAAGGAAATTGGGGTCCTTCACTTGGCTATACAGTTTACCATCAGAAAATGTGCCCGCACCGCCTTCGCCGAACTGTACGTTTGACTCGGTATTTAGTTCGCTGGTACGCCAGAAACGGAAGGTATCTTTGGCTCGTTCATGGACCGATTTCCCGCGTTCAAGGATAATTGGGTTGAAGCCCATTTGTGCCAAAATTAAACCAGTAAAAAGACC
Organism: Aliivibrio kagoshimensis; assembly: GCF_050337105.1. Taxonomy (NCBI): domain Bacteria; kingdom Pseudomonadati; phylum Pseudomonadota; class Gammaproteobacteria; order Vibrionales; family Vibrionaceae; genus Aliivibrio; species Aliivibrio kagoshimensis. The sequence goes on along the minus strand of NZ_JAKJSQ010000009.1, from coordinate 75,097 downwards.
ACATGGGCCCATACCGATAACAATGGGACGTTCAGTTAACTCTTCTGGAGCCGTAGCCACATATTTATATGAGGTATCGGGAGATTGGCGAACTTGGTGATCGTTTTCAAATTGGATAAGCAGAGCGGTTTCATCAACATCCGTTAATGTTATATCCAGCGTATAAATTAGCGTAATGACATCACGTTTACGGGCATCATATCCACGTTTAAACATGTGAATATCGGCAACTTGATCGGCGCTTACCCCCAGTTTCTCGATAACAAAATCATATAGGGCTGTTTCGCTATGATCTAACGGTAATTTAACTTCGTTGAGACGTATCATTGGGTTCACTTTACTGAAAGTTTTTAGGGATTGGTGCTTTATGCAGGGAGGATAAACGTCTGGTCAACTTTTAGCAAGTTGAGATGAGTAAACGCCTCTATGTGAGACGTTCAAGTTTGGGTTAGCGTGTTATTGAGCATTCTCGTCTAATAAAAATAGTCCCGTTGGGTTAATGGTTAAATACGCATGATCTGATAAATGAATACCAAATTGTGATGAGTTTAGCTGCAGAAGCAGATCTTGCCCGTGCCAGGTAACCGCAACTTCATACATAGACCCCATGTAAACCACGTTTCTTACATTACACTGCTGGCAAGGTTCCCCTTCATTAACTAACAATATTGCCTCTGGACGTACACCGACTTTATAATGGTTGATGTCTTTATTCTTGATTAAATCAGGATCTGCAGGAATCGAGTAACCGTTAATAATGATCGACTCCCCGTCGTACTGACCATTAAAAATATTCGCATCCCCCATGAAGTTTGCCATAAACATAGATGCAGGGGACTTATAGAGATCTTTGGGGGAGCCTTGCTGCATGATTTTCCCCTCATCCATAACGATCACGGTGTCTGATACGGCAAATGCTTCCGATTGATCGTGAGTAACGTAAAGTGACGTGATATTAAAACGTTGCTGTAAATCTCTAATGGTCTCTCGCATGCTACGACGTAAGTTAGCATCAAGGTTACTCAGAGGTTCATCAAACAAGAGTACTTTGGGTTTTAACACCAATGCTCGTGCAAGTGCGACACGTTGCTGCTGTCCCCCTGATATTTGGTCAACATAACGATCACCCATTCCTGATAAATCCACTAATTTGAGTGCGTCTTCTACCCGTTGCTTGATCTCGTTGGTAGACAGTTTTAGCATTTTTAGACCGTAACCCACATTGTCAAATAGTGACAGGTGAGGAAAGAGTGCATAAGACTGAAACACCATACAGATATCACGTTGCTGGATTGAAGTATTGGTAACATCTTCTCCATCAATAAATATTTGGCCGCTGGTGGGCTTTTCTAAACCCGCAACTAGGCGTAATACGGTGGTTTTCCCACACCCTGACGGGCCCAGAAGGGTAACTAAACTGCCTTTCTTGATTTCAAGGTCAAGGCTACCAATAACCGTATTATCACCAAAGGTTTTGTTGATGTTTTTGAGTACTACAAAGTTGTCGTTTTCCATAAAGATATCTCCAGTGGTTACTCTTGGTTGTTGGCTTTTGAACGAGAAACGCGGGCTTCCCCGACGAGAGCATCAAAAATCAAAATAATAGATAGCATGACAAAGATCAGAACAGAGCCATAGGCAATGGCAATGCCATATTCACCATCTTCAACGCGGTTTAAAATATATGATGTCGCGACACGAGTTTCAGGGGTAACTAAGAAAATAATCGCACTTACTGTGGTCATTGCGCGAACAAAGCTGTAGATCAAGGTCGATAGAATTGCAGGGCGTAGCAGTGGCATCAGAATATAAATGATGGTTTTAAATGAGTTGGCTCTTAGACTTAAAGAGGCTTCATCTAACGACTTATCTAACTGACCGAGCCCAGCAACCCCAGCACGGATCCCGACAGGTACATTTCGCATTACCATGGATATGATGACAATGGCGGCAGTACCCGTTAAGTAGATTGGAGCATCATTAAAAGCAAGGATATAAGAGACACCAGCAACGGTTCCCGGAACGGCGAAACAGAGCATAGTCGCGAATTCGATGACTTTTTTACCATGGAACTGCTGACGCACGACTATATAGGCAATCAGTAAACCAAATAGTGCGGTTAATGGTGCAGCAACACCCGCATATAACATCGTCGTCAATAGCGATGGCCAAGCACCGCCACTGAATCCCATACCAAACAAATGAATGTAGTTATCAAAGGTTAAGCTGTAATCCACACCCCAGTTCACGGTAAAGCTGCCAAAGACGATGCTGCCATATAGTAAGATATTAAAACCCATCCAGAAATAGAGCAGAGCCGATACACTATGCTTTAAGGAAGTAGGCAGAGGTTGAACATCACCACGGTAGGCCTTGCCCGAAATCGTGACGTAAGATCGTTTACCGATCCAAACATATTGCACAACAAAGATAGCCAGAGAGAACAGTAGCAATACCGCACCTAATGTACTGGCGGAGGCATAATCTAACTGTGCACCAGCGATATAGAAGTAGATCTGTGTAGCAAGGACGTCAAAGCTTCCCCCCAATACTAATGGGTTACTGAAATCAGCTAATGACTGTACGAAAATAATCAAAAATGAATTGGCTAATGCTGGTTTTAATAACGGCATAACAATTTGGAAAAAGGTTTGATAGCGATTAGCACGTAACGTATAAGATGCCTCCTCAAGGGAAGGGTGAAGAGATTTCATTGCACCGTCAATGATCATAAAAGACATCGGGGAGAAGGCCAGCACTTGTGCCATCCAGATCCCTGTAAATCCATATAGCCAATTGGTGTGCTGTAGGCCAAACCAATCAACCATTAACTCAGTCACATAACCTGAGCGGCCTAACATTAATGTGACACCTAGACCGACCACAAAAGGTGGGGTCACTATTGGTAATATTGAGAAGATTCGAGCAATAAAGGCAGACCGTTTAGCGATGCGAGTGGTATAAATGGCAAAAACCAAGCCAAAAAAGGTAGCGGCGATACCGACCGAAGTACCCAGCATGATTGAATTCATGATGATTTGAATGATGTGAGAGCGAGATAGTATCTCAACAAATTGCCATAAAACAAAGTTACCCGCATCATCTTGAAACATCGGGACAAAAATAGCGATACTTGGAAATAGGATAAAGGTAGAGATTAACCCGACAATCGCCACTAACGCACCAATTATGAAGACGTCGCCACCAAGGTATTCAAGTCGTGCAAACGCCAAGGTCATTATGCAACCTAGAGAAGCGAATAAAATTAAGACTGAATACCCTAGTCCCTGCTCGGTATACCAAGAGGTGACGAACGCAAATAACATACAAAAAGCAGAAAATCCGACATCAAATTTGTGCCGTTTGGTGGCGTACTTATTTTGTGCAATTGAAGGTCGAATCAACAGAATTAATGGCAAAGTAAACCATGCCCAAGCGATGTTCACGCCACTCCAACCCATAGCGTCTTTAAATTCTTGCGAAGTGGATTCGAATAGGCCGTAATCAAGAGAAAAAGAGGGGAGTAGGATAAACGCAGCAATTAACGCAATAACCAAATAAAAGATGGGGTCACGTTGTTCAGACGTTTGTCGTCTTTGCGGAGCAGATTCAGCGGCTAATTCATTCATTGTAGTTACCAAAATCGGAGTGACTATTGAGCAGCAGATTAGTACTGCTCAATATAAGGTTGTGGTTATTCGCCCATTTTCACGACGTTAACCCATTTGTTTATCAGACGTTTACGCTCGTCAGATGAACCGTATGTTTCCATGTCATAATTGATCAATTCCAACGTCTTTGGATCCAATGCGTTAGGCGATTGCTCCGAAGTGACATTGGTCAATATTTGGAATGAATTCCCTTCTTTCCATGCGGTTTCTTGTCCCTCTTTTGATAGTGCCCAATCAACGAACAGTTTGGCATTATCTTCATTACGGGCACCTTTAATAATACTGACTCCGCCAATTTCATAACCTGTGCCTTCACAAGGAGAGATAAGCTCAAGAGGCGCTCCTTTTGATTGCTCAAGTGAGTAATCGTGTAAGAAACCGATACCGATTGCTATTTCGCCACGAGCAGAGTTACGCGAAGGCGTTACACCAGATTTTGTGTATTGAGAGATATTTTTGTCTAACGACTTAAAGTAATTAAACGCTTTCTCTTCACCCCATAATTGAATAAAAGTGGCTAAGGCAGTGTAAGCAGTACCTGAGCTTTGAGGATCAGAAATTTGTACTTCTTCTTTGTATTCTGGTTTGGTCAAATCACTCCAGCAACGTGGGATCTCTAACCCTTTCTCAGCAAGGCGTTTGGTATTAACACCAAAACCGAGAATGCCCATATAGACGGCTGAAGAGTAGTTACCTTTACGCTTTGCAGGGTCTTTGAAGTTTGGCATTATGTGTTCAAGCTGAGGTGATTTATAGGCTTGTAATAGATCCATCTCACCTGCTTGAGATTGTGGGTCAAGCGTTCCGCCATACCAAACATCGGCACGAGGGTTTTTCTTTTCAGCTTCAATTTTAGCTAATGTACTTCCTGAACCGTTACGAATGAATGATGTTTTTACATCATATTTGTCAGAAAAGGCTTTGGTGCCAGCTTCACACATAGAATTTGTAGCACTGCAATAAACAACTAAGCGACCGTCTGCTATTACTTGCGGAGCAGCAAATGCTGAGCCGAGTATGCAGGCAGCTATTAGACTGCGTTGAGTTCTAGCTTTCATTATTATTTCCTCTGCTATTGTTATGAACTCAATGCCATTAATTAGAAATGGTAGGGCATTAGCATTGAGCTCTTATCGCTGTCCTGCGATAAGTCTGTGTCTAATTGCCCATGAGCAATTAGAAGATAACTATTCTTATGTGGTTCGCTGCTGTGCTTTTACAAAAGGTAAAATCAATAAGCCAATAGAGGCTGCAGAAAGAGTGACAACAGTGAAAAAACCGTTCCAACTAAATTGTTCAATAATTAACGAAATTGGGTAACTAGCCAGTGCTGCTCCTAAGTATCCAAATAAGCCAACAAACCCAGTTGCCGTTGCGGCAACGTCTTTGTGAGAGCACTCAGCTGCAGCCATTCCAATCATCATCTGTGGACCAAAAACAAAAAATCCGATAGAGAAAAAACAGGCTGCGATGATGACGATATTGCTCAGTGGGATCAGCCATAAAGAGGTCACTGAGATAAAAATACCGAGAGCAAATATAAGGTTCATCGGCGCGCGATTTCCTCTGAAAAAACGGTCTGATCCCCAACCGCCAAACAAAGAGCCAAGAAAACCACCCACTTCAAACATCGATACTGCAGCGTTGGCAGAAAACAGGTCAAAGCCATGTTGTTGTGTTAAATAGAGGTTTCCCCAGTCACCGACGGCAATACGAACCACATAAACTAATAAATAAGAGCTACACAACAACCAGATGTATTTATTACCAATAACATAGGTCGTTAATATCTGACGGAAAGATAACCCATACCCTTCTTGCTCTTGTTGTCGCTCTAATTCATCTTGTCTCCACTGACCTACAGTGGGTAGGCCCATGGTGGTTGGTTTGTCGCGCATTCTAAAACAGAGCACGACTCCAACGAGAATGGCAATAACACCAGGGAGAATGAAGCCATAACGCCAACCCCAAGTTAAGGCGGTGTAACCAATGATAAGTGGAACTAGCGCACTGGATAAATTGTGGCACGTATTCCAGATTGACCACCAGAATCCTCGTTCCGTTCGAGAGTACCAAGTCGTTAATAGTTTTGCGCATTGAGGCCAGCCCCAACCTTGAAAGAACGCATTTAATGTCCAAAGCGTGGCGAACATAACCAGCGAGGAGCTCAATCCAAATAAGATATTAATAATGCCAGTAGCAATTAAGCCTGCGCCCATGAAAAACCTGGATTGACTCTGGTCACTGACAATTCCAGATGCAAATTTTGAGATGCCATAAGTGACATAGAATAGAGTGCCTAATATGCCAATATCAGAATGCACTAGACCGAGATCACTCAACATGGCAGGCATGGCAAAATTTAGGCTTTTCCGCGTAAAATAGAAAACAGCATAACCAACATACATCGAAAGCATTAAGTGAATTCGCCAATGTCTGAACGTGGCATCAATCTGCTTCTTGTCTGTAATCTTTGTCGGTTGTTCTGATGTTAGAGAGCCCAGCATGCGGAAAACCTCCTTATTCCTGAATAGATAGTACGGAAAGGATTTGTTAAATGAATGAGAGGAAGTTGTAAGTGACTACGAAAAATTCCTAGTTTTGGCTTTTATTTGATTTTTTGTGAGTAAGCTAACAATTACTTGGGTTCCAGACTCTTTGCCGTTGTTGCCAATATCCAGTTCGCCGCCAAGGGCACTTACTCTTTCTTCGATTCCTTTTAAGCCTTGACCTTTAGTGCGCCAGTTATGGGGCAAACCACAGCCGTTATCGGTTAAAGTCAGTTGATAACCGCTCCCTTCTGTGAATCTTAAGGCTACTTTGGTTGCCTTAGAGTGTTTAGATACATTATTAAGCAGCTCTTGGGCAATGCGATACAGTGTGACAGAGGTAATATCGTCCAATTTATCGGCTATTGGGGCTATCTGAATTTGGCAATCGACCTGACGCTCATTAAACTTCATTTCACGAATCAGTTGTTTGAGTGCATTTTCCAGTCCCAACTCGTCAAGAATGTGTGGTCGTAATTGTGTGAGAAGGGCTCTGGTGGAGCTATGAATGCGTAACGAAAGAGTATTAATAGCAGTAGCAATATTTTTGGTGCTCTCTTCGTTGCTGGTACGAACCGCTAATTGGGCTTGAATTTGTATCGCGGTGATGTTTTGTCCTATCTCATCGTGTAGCTCTCGGGCGACAGATTTTCGAATGCTTTCTTCAACGTGAACGAGTTGGCGAGCTAATAGCTGTTTATTTTGCAATTCAGTGGCAAGTTCTTTATTAGCAAGTTGAAGCTTTTGTGCCAATAAATATTGTCGACTGATTGCAATACCCAAACCTAAGCCAACAAGAGCCTGTGTAGTCATAAAAATTTGTAACTCTTGATTGTTGGTAAATGATCCTGTGAATTGTCTAGCGGTAGTTAGTAAAATACTGTTCATTACCGCGGCAAGAACTCCTCCTTGCCAGCCATAGCGATAGGCCATGAATATATTTGGTAGCAAGATGATCAGTAATCCAAGTGGCTCCATTTGGTCCAACAATGTCAACTCGGCAATTAATCCAATGCTGAAAAAGATGATTACCCAAATAAATGCAGAAGGACGAAGCGTCACCTCGTTATGAACAAGTGTTGGGCTTAACGGCACCCAAACTTTTCGATTCAAATAGTCATACAATAGATAGAAAAATGGGGTTAGCAATACTCCGCCAGTAATCGCGGCAATAGTTGCTTTAAATGCATATTCCAAGGTGAGATCGAGAGGTTTTATGAGTAGGATTAGCATTAATCCAATCAATAAGCCATGAATCAATACCAGTGATACTAAAGCTAATAATTTCTTCCAGTAATCAGAGGTTTGATGCCAATACTGTGAAAAAAATATGGCTAAAAAATAAGAGACAAATGGACTGAGTATCAGGAGTAGATCTTGAGGTTGGTGGTCGAGCAGGTAGAGTAAACAGGATGATAACAACAACTCAGCGATTAAAAATAGCCGCCAAAGAGGACGAGGAGCAAGTACGAGCAGTGCAAGTTTTAACCCGGTGGGTAAGAAAAGGGCTGCAAGTAAGAGATCTTTAGATAAATAGCTACTGATACTCCAAAGACAAAACCAGCTGATGCAAAAAATAAAAAAACTGAATAAGTAGGAGAAGCCGTGTCCATTAAATCGCTCGATACTGTTCATTGTTAGGCATCAAGTAATTGATTCGAAATAGCAAATCGAATTAACTCTACATTATTAGATAGGTGTAACTTACTTAAAATATTCGCGCGGTGGACATGTATGGTTTTGTGGCTAATAAAGAGTTCAGCACCCACTTCTTTCACATCTTTTCCTTGTATCAGGTGGTTGAAAACCTCACGCTCACGCTTGGTTAACTCATCTAATACACTGGATTCAGCAGGTGGATTACTCAGGTTGAATAGTGCATCAGCGCACAAATAGCGGTGGCCATTGGCCACCGTTCGAATAGCGGTCACTAACTCTTCGGGACCACACCGTTTTGAAAGATAACCGCAAGCGCCTGCTTCTATTGCTTTACTGACAAATGACGCTGAGTCATGAATGCTGAGAATAATGGCTCGAAAAGAGGGCCGAATTGCGCGTAACTTCTCTAGAAGAATTAACCCACTTTCATCTGGCATAGAGATATCAATAACGGCGACATCAACGTCAGAGTTAGACAGGGTTAAAAATGCTTCTCTAGCATGACCAAATTCACCTCGGACGTGGATATCATTTTCGACGTTGAGCAGCTGAGCAAACCCAGAACGAACCATAGTATGGTCATCAACTAAAGCAACTGAAATCATCATTACGTCCTTGAAAGTAGGTTTTCATCGTCTCAGATGTCTCATTTCTATACAATTGATTGATAACGGGATGTGATGATAGTCTCGAAAACAATCTTAAAGGAAAATGAGCACTTCTCCATCGATTAACGAAGAACGGATGTAATCAGAGTCTACTGATAAATACCAATTTTACAGAAACTGTCTTAAACTGAAGTATTACAAGGTAAAAATGAATGTGAACGTAACAGACTGAGTTTTTTTAGATATATAATGTTTTGGACATTAATTTTGTTATTACATGATTAGCCTAGTAGGAAAATAGAGTTAATATACTGAACAATCGGTATCGCAGAGAAACTTTTGGTCATCAGATAAAATCACCATGGTTATGAATTATATCAGTGGGGTACAATATTGTTATTAAAAGCAATTAATGTCATATTAGTCAATAAGATTGATGTACATGCTTTACTTATGGATAGTTAATGAGAGTACTGACCGACCAAAAATTGATACGGCTGATCAAATTTGCACCTGCAATGTTAATTGGCATTTTTGCTGTTATCGTCGTTATTATGGTGATAAGCAGTAATCAGTTGAAAGCGAAAAAGCGGATATCAAACCTACGTACTGATTTTTATAGCAACCAACGAACGCTTATTCAAAACCAGATCGATCATGTTGTTCAGCAGATTGAGTATGAGAAATCCCGCACCAAAGAGATGCTTGAACAGACCATTTCAAACCGCATTTATGAAGCTCACCGCATAGCAACTCAAATCTATCAACAGAATAGTTATAATACCGAACAACAAAATACACGTTTAATCACCGATGCACTAAGAACTATCCGTTTTAACCAAGATCGGGGCTATTTCTTTATTTACAAAACCGCTGGGGAAAATATCATGCACCCGCTGCTTCCCCACCTTGAAGGGAAGTCGTTATGGAATTTTCAAGATAACCATGGTGCCTATATTGTGCGTGAAATGGGCGAAGTGGTAAAAGCACAAGGGGAAGCATTTTATCATTGGTGGTTTGTTAAACCTCAGGATAAACAGACTGAGTATGAAAAAATTGGCTTTGGTAAGTACTTTGAACCGTATGATTGGTTCATTGGTACAGGTGACTATTTGGTCGATGTTGAAGACGATATTAAAGCCAAACTGTTGCCATGGGCTGAGAGCATAGAATATCGTAAAGATGGTTTCATCTTCATCTATGACGAAAATGGTAACGTGTTGGCCGATGGTGAAACAGGCAAACATCGAGTGGCCAGCGCTCAAGATGAAGTGTATGCCTCTCAGTTAATAGAGGTGGCTAGAAAAGGGGGCGGATTCTTAGAATATAACGAGATACATGAAGAGCGCCGAGGAGAACATTCCCATGATTCGAATGGTGCGCATTTTGAACAGTTTAAACATTTAGCCTATGTGAAAGGGATTCCTGAATGGGGTTGGACTGTAGGTACTGCCGTTCATATGGAGTTAATTGACTCATATTTACAAGAAAGTGAAAAAGAGTTAGAACAAGAGAACTTGAATGAGCTTAATAAAATCTTGGTTTTAACCTTGGTTTTAACCATCACACTGGCCATCTTTTCTTTCTTTTTGAGTAAAAGCCTCTCTAATCGATTTAAAAAATTTCAACATCGAATCTCCTCAGATTTCGAAGAGTTAGAGTTAGCTAAAAATAAAATGCAATATATGGCGCAACACGACGCCTTAACTCGTTTACCGAACCGGGTTATGTTGATAGACCGTATTGCGCAAGGTATTAAACAGTCAAAAGCGAGTAATGAGATGCTGGCGGTGATGTTTATTGACCTGGATGATTTCAAAAAAGTAAATGATCTTTATGGCCACACCGTTGGGGATGATCTGCTACTTACTATCAGTGAGGCATTTCAAAAAATAGCCAAACCACAAGATACCATTGCTAGATTTGGAGGCGATGAGTTCATTTTCTGTTTCCCTATGCTTGGCAATCAACAACATGCGTATGAAAAAGTGCAGCAAATAAGAGCGGTGTTTAGCGATAGCTTTAACATTGACGGAAAAGTAATTTTTTCCAGTTGCAGCATTGGTGTTGCGATGTACCCTAGTGATAGTGATACGCCTGAAGAGTTGATCAGTAAAGCTGATATTGTGCTCTATAAATCAAAAGCACGGCACAAAGGGGATGTACTGTTTTTTGATAAGCAGATTGATGCCAAAGTGCAATATGACCTTCTACTTGAACAGGAACTGAGGTTGGCGTTACAGCGGAATGAGATCCAAGTTCATTATCAACCTCAAATTGATGCTGAGACCGGTACTCTCTATGGTGTTGAAGCGTTGGCAAGATGGCAAAATGTGAGTTTAGGCATTGTTTCTCCTTTTGAGTTTATTGCGGTGGCAGAATCAAATGGGTTAATTGATGAGATTGGTCAGTTTATTATCCAAAAAGCTTGCCAAGACGTTATCGATTGGATGCCTAACGAAACCTCTACCATCAAACTGTCCATCAATATCTCGCCAAAGCAGCTGATGAAGGGAAATTTTATTGAGATGTTTACAGAGTGTGTTGCTAATTGCGATATTGAACCGTCACGAGTAACGGTTGAAATCACTGAAAATGTACTTATTAACGATGAAATTAAAGTCTCTCCGGTATTGCAAACTCTGCGTGATCTTGGTTTTAGTGTCTCATTAGATGATTTTGGTACGGGCTACTCGTCGCTCAGTTATCTGAACAATTTACCGATTAATGAGATTAAAATTGATCGCTCTTTTATTGATAAATTATTGGTCAGCCCACAGAGTGACTCTCTGGTAAAAGCGATCATTGCTATTGCCGAATCTTGTGAAATGAAAGTGGTGGCTGAAGGCGTAGAAACGAAAGAGCAATACCAACAGCTATTGACGTATCACTGCGATGTCGTACAGGGTTACTATTTTGATAGGCCAATGCCGCTAGAGGAATTAAAAACCAGATATAGTAACTAGCCTCTATACTACGAAGGGTTTAGCTTGGGGTATTTTCTTTTATACCTTGGCAACATGGATGCATTGCCAAGTAACCCTCCTTGGTGAATATAAATCAGTGTAGTGTGTGGGTTCTGTGGCAGCCATGTAGATAAACATTGCCACATTAGTGGGTCATACAGCAGGTCAAATTCAATGCCGGTTTGTGCTTTTAGCGCCAACCAAGTGTCATAATCCCTTTGGTATAACTTGCCAAAATGGTGCTTATTCTCGCTACTGAGTATCGTTGGTCTCTTAGACTCCCTCAGTTCATCAAACTGCGTATTCAAGTACTCCTCGCCACCCACACAGGCGCAGGTTAACACGTTAATCCCAGCAAGAGATAAGTGCTTATGCAGATAGAGTGCTGTGGTGCCTGTCCCTGAAGGGAGTGCTACCGTGAGATCTCCTATCTTCTGCTGATCTGCCCAACGAGTTATCTCATTGGCTAAACCAGAAACGCCATATTCGGCGATAGGGCTTCGGCCTCCTTCAGGCACAAAAAGTACATCATCTCGGTTGGCAATGGTCTCATTGATATAATCAAATGGATGACGGCTTTCACGATCACGACATTGACTTAAATCGACAATTGTTGCCCCTAATTCTAATGCCGCTTGGTAGTTGCCAATGGGGTTATTGATCAGCCATGAAGGAATATGATCCACGTAAAATTGTAAGGACCACCTCTTTAACTGAGCAAGTGCTGCCAGTGAGTAGAGCGAATTAGCTTGTGGCGAACCGTAGCCCACTAGGGTGGTGATTTCTGGGTAGTCATTATCTAATAAAGCCATGAATTTCCGCGCTTTATTACCTGAAAAATGTGGGTGTAATTGGTCGTCACGTTTCAAATAGAAGTGTCTGTTATTGATGTGGTGAGAGGTGATTGGACTGTCTGCAATTTTCATGGGAGTGGTTATCTGCCGTGTTGGGTAGTCAGTATAACCTAACGAGTGAAAACCGAACAAGCGGAAGATAGTTGGGCAGAGCGTGTGCTCTGCCCATTGAAGGTTAAGGCTCCTCTGAGACGGGTTTGACTAGGTAGTGTTCTGATCGTAAACCAAACAGTTCAGGAAGAGCAGTACCGACCGACACGGAGGAGAAAGTACCGGTCACGATTCCGATAAACATCGCAGTAGCAAATCCCGCCAGCGGCCCGCCACCCAATAACCACAGTGCCCCTACTGTCATAAGGGTGGTGCCTGAGGTGATCATGGTGCGAGAGAAGGTGGAGACGATCGCTTGGTTATTCACCTCCTGTATTGATAGCGATGGTTTGCTGATCAAGTACTCTCTAATTCTGTCTGAGATAATAATCGAATCGTTGAGAGAGTAACCCATGATGGCCAATACTGCGGCCAATACGGTGAGGTTAAACTCCATCTGAGTCAGGGCAAAAAAGCCCAAGATAAAGATAACATCGTGGGTTAAGGCAAAGAGTGAACCTAAGGCTAATCGCCACTCAAAGCGGAAACTGAGATAGAGCATGATAGAGATCATCGATACCATCAGTGCCATTCCACCTTGCTCTGCAAGTTCTTGCCCAACTTGCGGACCAACGATACTGGTATTGAGCACCTCAATATGGCTATCAAGTGGCGCCAATAATTGATGGATTGGAGCCAATTCGCTGCCGTCTTGAGGAGCAGCATATCGAAGTACCCAACGCCCTGATTCACCTGTTGAAATAACGGTAACGTCCGCATGTAGCCCCTCTTTTAACAGCGGTTCAATCTCACTGCTGGTAATACGGCTATCCAACTGTACTTCACTTACAACGCCACCCGTGAAGTCCAAACCAAGGTTCAACCCTTTATTGGCGATCATAAACAGCGAGAACAGCATTAAAAATACCGAAACAACACTGCTGAAATGTCGCCATTGTGTTGCGTTTTTCATAGAAAATATCATTTGGTTATACCTTTACGTTATGACGTGAGTCACGTCCCCAGAACAGGTTGATCAATGCTCGAGAGGCAAATACCCCAGTAAACATACTCGTGAGTAATCCTAATCCGAGGGTTAGTGCAAATCCTTGAATAGGACCATTACCGATAGAGTAGAGGACAATAGCGGTGATCATTGTGGTCACATTGGCATCCAATATGGTAGAGAAAGCGCTACTAAAGCCGCGATCGATTGCTTGCGCAAAGCTGCGTCCCTCTTTTAACTTATCTTTTATCCGTTCGAAAATAAGCACATTGGTATCTACAGCCATACCGACGGTTAACACTAATCCTGCAATGCCGGGAAGCGTAAGGACACCACCTGGAATCAAGGCCAATAATCCAAATAGAATAACCATATTGGCAACCAGAGCGATGTTAGCGATCCAACCTAAACGGCGGTACCATAACGCCATAAAGATCAGTGTCATGCCTAACCCTAAACTGAGTGCTGCAAAGCCATTTTCAATATTTTCGGCTCCGAGGGTTGGTCCGATAGTTCTCTCTTCTACAATGGTCACCGGTGCGGTTAATGAACCAGCACGTAACAATAGCGCTAACTCTTGGGCTTGCTGTAGTGAGTCAGATCCTGTGATCCTAAAGCGGCTTCCCAGTTGAGATTGAATGGTGGCTACACTGATGATTTCATTACTTTGAGTGGTTTTTCCTTCGCTATCTCGCCCATATTCGCTGTAAGCTGTCGCCATCGGTTTACCAATGTTTGAGCGAGAAAAGTGAGACATGGTTTTACCGCCAACACTGTCTAAAGTGATGTTCACTTCTGCCATGCCCATCTTATCTAAACTGCCACGCGCATCGACAATGTGGTCACCGGTTAAAATAGGTTGTTTGGTGACATGAACGGGTTGCCCATCTCTGTCTAGTAGTACTTTACTGTTGATTGAGGCATCAGTTTTGACGGGATAAAACGCTAAACTGGCCGTTGCACCAATGACACTTTTGGCCGCAGCTGGATCTTGAACCCCAGGCAGTTCGATTCGAATCCGGTTTTCACCTTGGCGCTGTACGAGTGCTTCGGTGATCCCCAACTCTTCAATGCGGCTACGCATGGTTTGCAAGTTCTGCTGCACCGTTAAGTTGCGAATTAAGGTTTTCTCTTGCTCCTTTAACGTGATATCAATAGAAGTGTCGCTCAGTGTATTTATTTGCCACTGAGGGTAATCAGTCTGGATGTAATGGCTAATAGATTGCTTCGCTTGAGGGTTAGAAAATGAGATTCGAACCGTATCATTCAGTGGCGTAGTGACACGAACACCGCGGATTTTTTCATCTCTCATCTGCTGTTGCAGTTGGTCTTTAAGTTGGCCTGTTTGTAGTTTGAACGCTTGGTCAACATCAACGTCGAGCAAAAACTGAACACCGCCTCGTAAATCCAGCCCAAGTTTTATTGGCTCAAATCCCATATTAAGTAACCACTTCGGTGCAGCTGGTTCAAGGGCTAAGGTGAGTGTAGCTGAATGATTGCTATCGTTGAGCATCTCTAACAAGGCGACACGAGTTGCACTTTGTTGTTGTTGATCGTTGATTACTACCGTGGTTTTGTTCGGTTGTTGAACAATGCGTTTTACGGCAATGTCTTTTTGCTCCAACTGCTGTTTAATTTGGGTCAAAGAAGGGAGTTGGTTATCGGTGTGGCCTATTTGTACAGCCGCATCTTCCCCATACCAAGTGGGAATTGCGCTGAAAAACATGATCACTAAAGTGACGACCAGAACAATGTACTGCCAAGCCGAGTAACGGTTAAGTAACCGCTTAGAGCTATTTTTTTTCATAATTTAATCACCTACACCACCATAGAGTGGTGCATTAAAACGTTGATAGCTTACTCATACCCATAGCTTACGTTATAGATAGAGTTGAATGGTTTAATGGATAGTGGGATTAAACGAGATGGATGAAATGAGTATGTTGGGTATAGAGAAGGTTACTCTCTTTCCAGCCAGAGAGCCGAGAAGCAGAGTGGGCACTATGTAGCATCCAACTAAGAGTCGGCGTAAAAGGTTCGACATACCCCTTGGTTAATGTCGGCGCAAGCGGCGCAGGAATCTCAATCACGACTTGGTAGTCTGGTTTGCTCTGTTGATTATTATCTCGAGCAGAGTGGCTGTATCGAATCGAGTATTCAACACCAAGGTTGATATGGTGTGACTTTACTGGAGTTTGTCTATCGTCAGAATAACGGTGGCAAGTGTTTTCAGGTTGAGCTGTTGTTGTTTGCTCAACCTGGCATGAGGCTATTTCACTTTCTGTTGGTTGTGATTCTGCGTGAGCAAAAGACGTTGCCCCTAAACAGATGACCAAGAGTAGAATGCGAAATAGTGTATTCAAAACATCCCCGTTACATTAATTTGTGATATTGCACAGGTTATTCTAACTCACTTTTTTGATTTAGAGAAACGGTCTTATCGTTTTTCGATTTGACTTTTAGGTTCAGCATCTCGACGGCAATGGAGAAACCCATCGCAAAATAGATGTAACCTTTTGGGATATGTAGACCAAAGCCTTCACCCAACAAGGTAAATCCAATGAGCGTTAAGAATGTTAGTGCTAACATCTTCACCGTTGGGTGTTTTTCAACAAACTCACCGACGGATTTCGCCGCAAACATCATGACACCGACGGCAATAACAATGGCCAATACCATGACTTCAATGTCATCCGCCATACCCACTGCAGTAATTACTGAGTCGAGTGAAAAGACCAAATCCAAAATAGCAATTTGAATCAATACAGAGAAGAAACTGCTGGCTTTAGATTTCGGAATATCATCATGATGTCCCTCTAAACAGCCATGAATCTCAGTGGTACTTTTGTAGATAAGAAACAACCCACCCACCAACAAAATAATATCACGACCCGATACACCATGATCATACAGCGTAATAAAGGGTGCGGTGAGCTTCATCACCCATGCAAGAGAGAGCAGTAGTAATATTCGAGTGATCATCGCAAGCGCGAGACCAATAACTCGACCTTTGTCTCGTTGGTGTTCAGGCAGACGGGAAACAAGTATCGAGATAAAAATAATGTTGTCGATACCTAGTACAATTTCAAGCGTGGTTAGAGTAACTAAGGCAATCCAAGCGTTGGGATCTGCTAGCCATTCCATATCGGTGTGTCCTAAGGGTTAAAAAACGATAATTTATAGTGTTATTTTTCTAAAGCTAGCTTTTTTTTTACTTTATAGATAATTATTTGTGAACTGTGTCACTTTGTAGATTTGCATTTTGCTTATTGACTCTGCTGTTTATTCGCAAAATGCAGTTTATTGATAAGTGTTACGAAAATAATGGTCATAAGTTATTGATAGTTTGTTGGAAAAATTGGTTCGATTGATGCAATAGACAGGATACCCCCTTTGAACAGAAGGTATATCGAATGAATTCAAAGTTTATGACGACTTTAATACTGCTCAGTGGAGTGTGGCTCTCTTTAAACGCCTCATCTGTGAAAGCAACGGCGTTTGAACAGTGTCCGACCGAGGCATTTCTGATTCAAAAGCCAGCCACGACTCCTTTAGCGTTTGGGATTGATCTTTCAACAGGCAGTTATTCAATGCTTTCCAATAACATGGGAACCAGTAACGTAAATGGGGCGGGATTTAGTTTCCATGATAGCTACATATACGGATGGGATTACAGTGCAAAAACGTTAGCGCAGATAGGCAGTGACTATCAGACATTGCCACTGAATGTGAACGGTTTAATTGGCAAACCTTTTTATGTCGGTGATGTGTCATTAATAGAGAATGCCTGGTACGGCTATCGCCCTGGTTATGGACTTTATCGAATTGATCTTGATGACCCACTGGGCAACTTAACCATGGTTAAAGTCGCTAGTAGCGGTGAGATGGGTAACCCGAAACTAACGGATATGGCTTTCCACCCTAGTGATAACTACCTATATGCCGTCGATAACGATGGGTATTTGTGGAAAATTGATTCCGCCAATGGGATGACTGAGCAGCTGAACCAAGTGCTGAGTGAAAGCGAATTGGGGTTTAATTTTACCTTTGGTGCACAATATTTTGATGTTAGTGGGCACCTGTATATCAGTAATAATGGTAATGGTTACCTCTATCGGATCACTTTAGATGGAGCGGCATCAGTGGCACAATTTTTCTCTTATGGTCCCTCAAGTAACTCGAATGATGGCGCGCGTTGTGCTTTAGCGGCGATTGAAGTCAGTGATGATGTGGATTTTGGCGATGCACCAGACAGTTATGGCACCAGCATAGAGTCTTCAGGAGCTCGTCATGGGATCACCACTCTTTATTTAGGCTCGCACGTTGACCCTGAATCTACCAGTTATACCTACCCACTTTCGGATGATACTAGTGATGCAAGTAATGATGACGACGGCGTTAATTTCGCGACCGGATTGGAGGTGGGAGAGAGCGCCATTTTAAGCATTGAAGTCACCGGTTCAGGAGGGTATCTCAATGGATGGATTGACTGGGATCTAGACGGTGAGTTTGATAATGATGAACAAGTGATTACCGCATCTCAGGTCGCTAATGGCTACAGCACTTATTACATTACGGTACCTGCTTGGGCGACGGCGGGTGACAGTTGGTCGAGATTCAGAATCAGTAGCGTGCAAAACTTGGGGCCTACTGGCGGGGTGAGTGATGGTGAGGTGGAGGATTATCCGGTAACAATTACCGAATTAAATGTATCTCCGCGCTTCTATCCGTCGGCTTCTGAGTACACCACTTTTGCTTATGAAGATCTCTACCCTGAACTGGGTGACTTTGATATGAATGATGTTTTGATGAATGTGAAGTATACGGAATACGTTAAAGATGAAGAGGTCATCCGTCTTAAAATTGAAGGAAAGTTAGCGGCATTAGGAGCCAGTTACCATAATGGATTTGCGATTCGTTTACCGGGTATTTCAGCGTCAATGGTGAAAGGGGATTCAGTGATGTTAATCATTGATAATGTAGTACAGAATATTGCAGTTCTCGAAGCGAACCAATCTGATGCGGTGCTGATTATCAGTTCGGATCTGTGGCAGATGGTGCAAGCGGGTGAAGGGGAGTGTCAATATTTTCGTACTGAGGCGGATTGTGGTACCTCAAGTCGACCCGCTTGGAGTTTGATTGTGCCCTTTAGTAGCGCCATCCCATTAGCTATGATGCCTGCAATGCCGTATGACCCATTCATCTTTGCGGCGCCCGGTTCTTATCACGGTGATGCCACACAATCACTACTTGGAATTCATCCTGGAAGAAAACATGAAATCCACCTAAAGAACCGTGCTCATACCGATACCTTTGATACCCAACTGTTTGGCAGCTTTGATGATGATTCTGTTATTGGGTCAGAGCACTGTTTTCAAAACAGTAATGGATTGCCATGGGCGTTAGAGATCCCAACGGATTGGAAGCACCCCAAAGAGCGAGTCACTATCTTAGAAGCGTATCCTCAATTTGCAGGTTTTGCCCAAGACAGCAGTGGTGCAACCAATCCTAACTGGTATTTAAGCAGTAATGCTATCAGTGACAACCTATACAATGATTAGGAGAATGACGATGAAAATAGTTATTATGTTAATAATCATGCTGTTAAACGGATGTGGCGGAGGAGGCGGAGGATCGACAGCAGCAAGTCCAGCAACCCCTGCCGCCTCTTCTGAAAGCATTTATGATCTGGTGATTGCCGCTGAAAACAGTTTAGAAGCGGTATATACCTTAACTCTAGATATTGATGTATCGGCTCTATCGACTCAAAAATCGGTGGTTTCTATTTGTGATGACAGCAGCAGTCAGGGGGAATATCGAGAAATTAATTATCAAACTTGCCTGTTTCAAGCATCGTTCCATGATGGGGAAAAAGCGTTACAGCTACGTATTCCTAATCACGTTCAGCAATTGATCGCGGTAATATGGTTTCTAGATGGCAATCAAGAGCCAGTAGTTGCCCAGAGAGTGAATAACGAAGTGTATGGAAGTCACTGGAGCATCAGCTATTAATGTAAATAAATTGTTGATCAGTTGATAAATTCACCCTGAAGAGATAGGGTGAATTGTCGATTTATAAAAAGGTCAGTTATGGATTATCAACATATTAGACTCCCAGTTGGTGGGGAAAAAATAACGTTTGATGAGCAGGGTTCGCTTGATGTTCCTCTTTTTCCTATTATCTCTTTTATTGAGGGGGACGGGGTGGGTGTCGATATCACCCCTGTGATGCTTGATGTGGTGAATGCTGCGGTTGAAAAAGCGTATGGCAATAGCCGTAAAATTAAATGGATGGAAGTTTTTAATGGTGAAAAAGCGGCAGAAATGTACGACGGTGATTGGTTCCCACAAGAGACTCTTACCGCTGTGCGTGACCATGTTGTGGCGATTAAAGGGCCATTAACTACCCCCATTGGTGGTGGGTTTCGATCACTGAATGTGGCACTAAGACAAGAGATGGATCTCTATGTCAATATGAGACCAGTACGTTGGTTTACTGGCGTGCCATCACCACTTCGTGAGCCGGAAAAGACTGACATGGTGGTTTTTAGAGATAACTCCGAAGATGTCTATTCTGGTATTGAGTGGCGTGCTGATTCAGCTGACGCAGAGCGGATAATCGAATTTTTACAGCAAGAGATGGGAGTGACCCGGCTGCGTTTTGAAGAGAATTGTGCCATTGGGATCAAAAATATCTCTGAACAAGGGTCAAAAAGGCTGATTCGACAAGCCATCAAATACGCAATAGACAACCGTCGCTCTTCCGTCACTTTAGTTCACAAAGGCAACATCTTAAAGTTTACCGAAGGGGCATTTAAACAGTGGGGCTATCAGGTGGCCAAACAGGAGTTTAATGCGTTTGCGCACACGAATGGTCGATGGTTAGTGATTGAAGATAAGGCAAATGACCACCAAATTATTATCAAAGATATGATTGCCGATACGATGCTGCAACAGATCATATTAAAACCAGAAGCGTATGATGTGATTGCCACTATGAATCAAAATGGTGACTATCTTTCTGATGCGTTAGCAGCGCAAGTTGGGGGAGTTGGGATCGCACCGGGTGCAAACTTGAACGATGAAGTGGCTTTTTTTGAACCGACTCATGGAACCGCACCAAACCTAGCAGGTTTGGATAAAGTGAACCCAAGTTCGATCATTTTGTGTGCAGAGATGATGCTGCGTCATATTGGTTGGTTAGAGGCGGCAGAGAATATTAATAACGGAATGAAAGGGGCGTTTGAGAGTAAGCGCCTAACCTATGATTTTGCAGATAAAGTAGAGGGAGCAAGCGTTGTCAGCTGCTCCCAGTTTGGTGATATTGTAATAGATAATATGTGAGACTCGGTAATGGAACTCCGTAACTGAACCTTAAGCATAGTTAAGCTGTGGGGCGGCCACTATCTCGGTATCATGTTCAGTCAGAGCAATCTTTACAGTACCTGTTGGGATGTTTAATAACATCTCAATACGACGGAACAGTGATTGATAAAATGAAGACTCAACGGCACTGTGCATTTCTGGCGTTAGGTGATAAATACGATGAATAGCATGATTCGCCTTTGCTGAATGGTTTGACATGGTCGAGATGGTCGCAATCATCAAGGTGTCTAACAGTGTATCTGGAATTTCACAACAGTATTCATCCAGCACCGCCTCGGTAGTGGTATTGATGGTATTGATCCACTCGTCCGCTTCAAAATGGGCATCGTCCCCCGTTAACAGCTCTTTAGTAAATACGCGGCGGTATAACTCAAGTTTCTGGTTGGTGCTAGCTGTGCCGGAGATAGATTGCTGTTTTTGAGTCATCATTTTTCGATGTTTACCACCAAACTCAGCAATAATGGTTGATAACACTTCATAAAAGCTCTCAGCAGTAATTTGAGTTTTCGGTAACAGCTCGTCTTCAAAAAAATGCAACAGTGGCGTATCAATAAAAATAGTGTGGCGACGTTTGAAACCTTGGTCTGCGTTAATTTGTGGAGTCATAGTCTTATTCCTTTTCAGAGTCTAAATAGTGTTATCAGAGAGCGGTGTCTTTTTCGCTTCGCTCTGTCTACGTTTTTAATTTAGAGTGAATCAGAACATAAATGAAATAGTTGTTTTCTATTTTTGCTATTGATTAAATCAATAATGCTAGGTCAACTACTGAGTGACTAACGGTCTGCCACCGTTTTTGAGAACTCAATGAGTGCACGTCGCAGCCACTGGTGCGCTTTTGAGTGGTGTAAAAGAGGGCTCCAAATCATTTTGATCTCAATCGGAACAATCTGAAACGGTACGCGAACAGTGGTAAGGTTCGGCTCGTTTTTGTAGAGCATTGCTTGACGACGTGGAATGGTTGCGATCAACTGCGGCTGTGCTTGCAGTAACCCACTCATCATATAGTGGCGAGTAAACAAGCGAATATTTCGAGTTTGATCAAGTTGCCATAGCGCCTCATCGACCCAACCAAGCTTGTGGGATCCAGATTTATTGGAGACAGCAGTTTCAGCCCCCCAGCCCGCACGGTTGATCCATACGTGGTCAGACTCTAAATAGGTCTCTAAGTCTGTTTGAGTCACGTAGGGGTGCTCCTTGTGAGTGAGGCAGCAGAAGTTGTCACGCCATAAGGTGCTCTGGTGGAATGATTTCGGCATTGAAGTGAATCGGTTAATGGCCAAGTCAATGCTGCCCTTTTCCATGTCCTGTAATTTCACATCACCAGGAGGCAGAATATCAAAATTAATATTAGGGGCAGTGGATAGCATACTTTGAATAAACGGGATCAGTAGGGTTGCTTCCATGTAATCATTAGCCATAATGCGAAACGTTGCTTCACTGGTCTCAAAGTCAAAATCTTTGTCTGGTTGGGTGATCTGCTCCGCCATGGTGAGCAGTGAGACAATATCCGCTTTGAGTGAGTTCGCTTTGTCGGTTGGAGTCATGCCTTCACCCGTACGTACCAGTAATGGGTCATTAAACAGCTCACGTAATCGCTTTAAGGCATTACTCATTGCCGGTTGCGTCAGGGCCAATTTATTCGCCGCTTTGGATACGCTTTTCTCTTCGATAAGGACATTCAAATAGACTAATAAATTAAGGTCAACATTTCTAATATTCATATCATCAATACCCAGCAAAAAAATCATCAATTGTTTTTATTTAACTATGGATGATAGCTTGAGTAAATATTCAGAGTGTTTTAGTGTGAGATAAGTAACGCAACCGCTTACCGGAGTATATGCAGCAATGAGCAGTCTACAAAATGACCAGTTAAAAGCCATGATCGCCGCGAAACTAGCCCGTGCCATTTTAGCGGGCTTTGATTCGATGTTATCTGAGTTTTTATCCATTACCTTAAGTGCTCAATCTCGATTTGAACAAGCAGCATGGCACGATGTACATCAGGCTATGCGCGACCGTTTGAAGGTGTATGAAAAGAAAGTCGAGATAGCCAGCCAAACTGCACATCGCGTGGCTTATCATGAAATTGATGATATCCAACTTTGGCACTTGGCCAAGGATGCCTATGCCAATCTAGTGGTTGATCATGAAAATGCATTGATTGCGCAGACTTTTTTTAACTCGGTGTTTGGATCGATACGGGGCCACAAAAAGATTCGTGATGTACACCTATTTATTTTGCAAAAGCACTATATTCCACCTAGACGTGACACCAAAGAGATCCTTAACTTTATCGATAGCAAATCTGGACTGATCCCTGCTTTTTCTAAGCTGCTTAACTCATTTGTATTTCGTTTGCCTTATGAAGATCTAGAGCGTGATATCGCCTCTATTGACCGAGTGTTGCATAAAATTGACCCGGGCATGTTACAGATTGAAAAGTGTCATATTGAATTTGGGCGTTCGTTGTTTTTTCGTAATAAAGCGGCCTACATTATTGGTCGATTAATTGATGCCGAAACAGGAGTCAGTGCGCCGTTTGCAATTGCTCTGCTTAACAATGAAAAAGGGGCAATTTATGTCGATGCGATTGCCGTGGGAGAGGAGCAGCTGAGTATGTTGCTCGGTTTTGCCCGTTCCTATTTTATGGTTGATACCGATCAGCCCGTTCGTTATGTCGATTATCTCTGCGATTTATTGCCAAAAAAAGAGCGCTTTGAACTGTTTAACGCCATCGGTTTTATTAAACATGCGAAAACTGAGTTCTATCGCACAACGGTAGATGCGACAAGGCGAATGCCGAAAGAGGAGAAGTACATTGCCGCACCGGGAATTAAAGGCATGGTAATGTTGGTATTTACCACCGACTCTTCCGAGTATGTGTATAAGGTGATTAAAGACCGAGTGACGCCGCCCAAAGAGGCGTCTCGTGAAGATGTCATGGAGAAATACGATTATGTAAAAAATGCGGATCGTGTAGGCCGACTTGCCGATACGCATGAATTTCGATATCTGGCATTTGATCTTTCACGCTTCTCTGGTGAGCTTCTTAAGGAGATGAAACAGCAGGTAGGCGACAGCATTCGAATTTCAGGCAATGCATTGATTCTAAAGCACGTCTATGTAGAGCGAAAGATGACGCCATTGAACCTGTTTATTAAAGAAGCAGAGGACGCTCAATTACAACCGGTCATGGAAGAGTATGGAAATGCAATCAAACAGTTGGCAGCAGCAAATATATTCCCCGGTGATATGTTGATGAAGAATTTTGGCGTGACGCGTTGGGGCAGAGTGATTTTTTATGATTATGATGAGATCTGTCCGCTAGTTGATTGTCAATTCAGAGCGATACCTCAAGCAGAAGATGAGCTGGATGAGATGTCAGCTCAGCCATGGTTTGATGTCGAAGAGAATGACGTCTTCCCAGAGCAGTTTTCAGTCTTTTTTGCCGGCCACCGACAAGCTAGGTACTACTTTGAGCAGCAGCATCGTGATATCTACACGGTCGCGTACTGGAGACAGGCACAACAACAGATCAACGCAGGAGTGATTGCCGACGTCTTCCCCTATAAGCAGAAATGGCGTTTATAGACGTTTAACGCTATCTCTTATGACTAAGGTCGGTTCAAGTTGAATGACTCTATTTGACTCCTCTTTGGTCTGGATTCTTTCTAAGAGGGTATCTACTGCCATCTGGCCTAAACGGTGCTTAGGCTGATGAATAGTGGTGAGAGATGGTGTTATGAATTTGGCTATTTTGACATCATCATAACCGACGATAGAGAGGTCATCGGGTACATGAATGCCCTGTTTATGTGCTTGGTTAATCACACCCATGGCCATCATGTCATTGCTAATAAATAGCGCGGTTGGTAATCTACTTTGCAGCAAGGTTTTAAAGGCGCTGACGCCACCTTCACAATCGAAATCACCTTCACAAATCCACTCTTTATTAATGGTTAGTTCTGACTCCTCCATCGCTTGCACAAAACCAGACAGACGCTGCTGTGCGGGAAGTTTATCTAGGGGGCCAGTTAGGCAGCCTATTTCAGTATGGCCTTGCTCAATTAGGTGTTTAGTAGCCAGATAGCCGCCATGGTGTGAGTTATCTTGAATTTTATCACTTGAAAAGCCGATAGGGCCCCAATCCATCACCACTGTTGGGACTTGCTGGTGGCGAGCAAACAGGTCAAAGGACTCCTCTTTAAAGTCACTGCACATTAACAGTAATCCATCGACTCTCTTTTGCAATAAGGTATCGAGATTCGACTTCATTCTCTCAGAGTCACCCTCGGTATTACACAAAATCAGAGTATAGCCTTTCTCATAACAACGCCTTTCTACACCTTTTACCACTTCACCAAAAAAAGGGTTAGTAGAGGTCGTAACGAGCATGCCGAAAGTACGAGTGTGATTGACTTTTAAACTACGGGCTAGGGCAGAGGGAGCGTAGTTCAGTGACTGAGCAGCGGCATTAACCCTCTCGGTAATCTCGGGGCTGACAAATCGAGTTTTGTTGAGCACATGGCTGACCGTAGAGGTGGATGCTTTTGCCAGTTTTGCAATATCTTTTATGGTCGCCATGCGTGCCCTTTATTATTTAACTTGCTGTTATTATTAGTTAATTGATTGTATCTTGTTCATTGGTGTTTTTCAAAAATTGTTCCACTTCATGCAGGCTGGGAATTGAGGTTTGTGCGCCCATTCTTGTGACAGAAATAGCAGCGGCAGCGTGGGCAAATAGTATCGATGAGTGAGTGTCTTTGCCTGATTGAAGGGCGGTAATAAACGCCCCATTAAAAGTATCACCCGCAGCCGTAGTGTCGGTGGCTTTAACTTTAAAGCCTTTGATCTGTTCGCCATGACCACACTGACTTAACCAAACACCTTGACTGCCTAAGGTGATCAACACGGTATCGATCCCTTTTTGATGCAGTGAGGTAGCGGCGAGATTCGCTGAAGCCATGTCAGTGACAGCAATACCTGTTAACAGCTCCGCTTCAGTTTCGTTCGGGGTAATAATATTAACCAGTGAAAGCAGCGTATCAGAGAGTGGTTGAGCTGGTGCCGGATTAAGAACCACATTAGTCCCAGCTTGATGGGCAATCAACGCCGCAGCTTCAATGGTCTCTAGTGGGTTTTCGAGTTGCATCAATAAGGTATCGGCATTACGGATTAAATCATGATGGGGTAGTAGTTTCTCTGGAGTTAAGTGCCCATTCGCTTCAGCAGAAATACAGATACTATTTTCGCCGGTGTCGGCGACTTGGATCATCGCAATACCTGTTGGTGTCTCAGGCACAACCATGACTGCTTGGTTGTTGATCCCTTCAGCAGCGAAATTAGATTTAATATCGATACCAAAATGGTCATCCCCTACACAAGCGATGAAGGCGACATCTGCGTGTAAACGAGCTGCTGCGACGGCTTGGTTCGCGCCTTTACCACCAGGAATAATCTGGTAACTGTGGCCATGAAGCGTCTCTCCTGGGCGAGGAAATGAGGAAACTTGCAACACATGGTCGGCGTTAACACTACCAAGCACGACTAATTTATTCATAGGATATCCATTGAGTTAGATGAAAAGAGCATGCCCGAAAGGGAGACGGACATGCTAAGCTCAAACAGAAAAATGTGCGAGCATAAGTTTTTACTTTGTGACAACTTGTAGTGGAACTGGGATGTATTTCTCTACGCTATCGCCTTTAAGTACTTTAACCGCAGTTGCAACACCCAACGAACCAATTAATTCAGGCTGTTGAGCGACTGTTGCGCCCAGAAGGCCGCGCTCTACCGCTGCAAGTCCATCATCTGTGCCATCAAAGCCCACAATGAGGATCTCTTTGCCTGAAGCTTGTACTGCGCGAAGTGCACCCAATGCCATTTCATCATTTTGAGCAAAAACGGCTTGTACATCAGGGTTAGCTGCAAGCATGTTTTCCATGACATTAAGACCTTTTGCGCGATCGAAATCAGCAGGCTGGCTTGAAAGCAGTGTCATTGAGCTGGCATTAACGGCATTCATGAAACCTTCACCACGCTCACGCGCTGCAGACGTTCCAGGGATACCTTCTAGCTGCATAACCAATGCTTTTGCACCAACTTTCTCCATGATGAATTTACCAGCGGCTTCACCACCAGCAACATTATCAGAGGCGATGTGGCTGACAACATCGCCTCGGCTAGCGCCGCGGTCTAGAGTCAAAACAGGGATGTTCGAACGGTTAGCAATACGAATAGCATTAGAAACCGCATCTGAGTCAGTTGGGTTGATTAAGATAGCTTTTACACCACGGATAGTAAGGTCTTCAACATTTGAAAGCTCTTTACTTGGGTCATTTTGTGAGTCCAATACAATAAGCTCATAACCCAGCTCTTTGGCTTTAGCCTCTGCACCCTCTTTCATTGATACGAAGAAAGGGTTATTCAGGGTTGATACAACCATTGCGAGTGTATCTTGTGCGGCAGCCGCTCCTGCAAAAGAAGCAGACAAAACAGCAGCAGAAAGTAGTGTAGTAATCTTTTTCATCTCTATCGTCCTTTAAGTTTACGTTGCTCAATGTATTAAGAGCATTATTGTTGGTTTGTGTAGGGTTATTTGTTTTTGTTGTCCACTAATACTGCTAGTAAAATCACCACCGCTTTGGCAATCATTTGGTAGTAAGAGGAGACATCTAATAGGTTAAGTGCGTTATTTAAAAATCCGATGATCAGCGCACCGATTAAGGTACCCATAATACGACCACGGCCACCAGCTAAGCTTGTTCCACCGACCACGACAGCGGCAATGGCATCAAGCTCGTAACCCATACCGGCAGTCGGTTGTGCAGAGGAGAGTCTTGATGCGACGATGATGCCAGCAAGCGCAGCTAAAAATCCGCAGATGGCGTAAACACCGATTTTAACTTTATCGACATCAATGCCTGATAATCGGGTTGCGGATTCATTTCCACCAAGCGCATAGACGTAACGACCAAAGCGAGTGTGATTGAGCATGTACCAAGCGGCAATGAAGACAACTGCCATAATCCAAACGGGAACTGGGATGCCGAATAGGTAACCCGTACCGAACCAAGCAAAGGCATCGGCGGTATCGGTAAAGCCGGTAGAGATAGGGCGCCCATCGGTGTATACCATGGTGACGCCACGCAGTAGAGTCATGGTGACTAAGGTGGCGATAAAGGCTTGGACTTTCCCCTTGGCAATAATGATTCCTGTTAACCCACCTAATACCGCACCGGCAATGAGCGAGGTAGGAACGGCGACCATTACTGGAACTTCAAGACCAACCATAGTGGCTGCAAAGGCGCCACATAGGGCTAGAATGGAACCGACACTAAGATCGATACCAGCAGTTAATATGACCAATGTCATGCCAACAGCAATGATCGCATTGACTGAAGTTTGACGTAAAATGTTTAAGATGTTGTCGACGGTAAAAAAGTTAGCGTTTAAAAAAGAGACAACGGTGATCAAAAGAATCAAAGCAATCAACGACTTTTGATCAATCAGCCACTCTTTAGTGAATAATTTTTTACTGGTTAAGGTACTCATGCTGCTTCCTCATTGACTTGTTTACCGACTGCGCAAGCCATTAGTTTCTCTTGGTTGGCATCTTTAATGTTAAATTCGCCACTGATGTGACCCTCATGCATGACAATAATTCGATCGCTCATACCAAGAACCTCGGGCATCTCAGAAGAGACAAGAATGATGCTCATCCCCTCTTGTTTGAATTGGTTAATCAGTTGGTAAATCTCTTTTTTAGCACCTACGTCAACACCACGGGTTGGTTCATCAAGGATCAATACCTTTGGTCGAGTCATTAGCCCTTTTGCAATTGCCACTTTCTGCTGGTTGCCACCGGATAAATTGCCAATCAGTTGCTCGCGGCTTGGTGTTTTTATGTTAAACAGGTTAATAAAGTCATCAACAGCAAGGGTTTCTGCCGTGCTGTCAATAGTGCCACTCGGATGACTGAACATCTGTAGCGCACACAGCGACATGTTCTCTTTGACGGATAAGCCTAAAATAAGCCCATCGCCTTTGCGATCTTCAGAGATATAGGCAATGCCATTTGCCAGACCATCTTGAGGGGAGAGTGGATTGATGGTTTTACCGTTGATTTTAATGTCACCCGAGTCACGGTGAAGTGCACCATAAATGATCTTCATTAGTTCAGTTCGACCGGCTCCCATTAATCCTGACACCCCTAGTATTTCGCCTTTGGTGAGACTAAAACTCACATTCTGTATTCCAGAGCCCGTTAAATTATTAACTTCCAGGCAAGTCTCTCCATGGTCCACATTAACGCGGGGATACTGCTCATCCAGTTTTCGACCTACCATCATCTCAATCAGGGAGTCTTCCACCAGTTCGGAGACGGGGCTTTCAGCAATAAACTGTCCGTCGCGCAGCACGGTAACGTCATCACAAATTTCAAAAATCTCTTTCAAACGATGGGAGATGTACACTACGCCACAGCCTTGGGCTCTTAATTCGTTAATAACGGCAAACAGCGATTGAGTCTCAGTATCTGTGAGCGCATCGGTAGGCTCATCCATGACAATCACTTTTGATTCAAAAGAGAGGGCTTTTGCAATTTCGACCATCTGTTGCTCGCCAATGCTTAACTCTCCAAGTAACTGACGAGAAGAGTGCTTTACATTTAGACGATGAAGCAGAGCGTCAGCATTATCAAACATGGTTGACCATGCGATCGCACCAAAACGGCTGGTGGTTTCACGGCCCAAGTAGATATTTTCAGCAATACTCAGCTCTGGAATTAGATTAAGCTCTTGATGGATGATGCTAATGCCTGCCTCTTGGGAGTGCTTAGGGCCATTGAACGTAGCAGCACTCCCTTGATAGTTAATATCACCTGCGTCACGCTGATAGATTCCTGTCAGTACTTTCATTAAGGTTGATTTTCCCGCACCATTTTCACCAACCAGTGCCATAACTTGTCCGGGATAGACATTTAAACTGGCATGGTCCAGTGCCTTCACTCCAGGAAAGGACTTATCAATATCTTTTAACTGTAAAATTGGTTGCTTCATATCGAGCCTCAAACTGTTAAAAAACCACGCCTGATTGGAATATCACATTGGCATAAGGGGTGAACTCGCCAGTGCGTACAACGACTTTACTGTTCGACGTCATCGGCTTGAAGTGCTCATGACTCACGTAAGTGATGGTAACTTTTTTGTTGGTTAGAGCCTCTTGGTGACAGAGTTCATTAATCAATGCTTGGTGAAGGTCTGGACTCACCTGCGAGAACTCTTCAGCAATCACAACGCCTTGAATCTGCATTTCAGACAGTACAGCTTTGACGGTATCGATAAACGATGGGATACCGGGAACTAATGCGAGGTCAATACGAATCGTAGAGCTAGGAATAGGCAGTCCAGCATCACAAATAGTTACCTCATCGGTGTGGCCCAATTTGGCTATCACATAGGAAAGCTCAGAATTTAATAGTGAATTTTTTTTCATAATGTTCCCTTGTGAACGATGAACCAATCGCCATCGAAACGTTTCGATGAGAATTTAGACCTGATTAAATCGGATTGCACACCACATGAGCTAAAAGTGTGAATAAGATCAAAAATAGATATTTCTTTGTTGATTAGAAAGTGAGGTGTTTCACAATAAATCTATATTGGGGCGGGGGCTATTTTAGGGCTAAATGTCAGGAAACTTTACATAACCACTCTGATAATGTGGTTATTATTCGTGTAAATCTTTATTAAACAGTGACTTAAAATTGTGGCTTGATGGTTGCTAACATGAAGAGGTAAAAATATTTCTATCAAATAAATCAATGTATTGAGGTAAAGGAATGAAACAATTTACTGCTCTGATTTTTGCTGTTTTTTTTACATTTTCAACCAATGCGCTAGAGATAAAAGGGGAATTTTCTGGCGCAGTTAATACTTTTTTTCCAAGCTCATTTGAAGTGGGTGAGATGGTCACAGGAAATATTTCTATCAACTTGGATAACGCACCTATCCCACAAGTAGGGTTTGGGAAGATATCTATGACAAGTAGAACTATTAATTGGATAGATATGAGCATTAATGTTGGTAAGGAGCTATTTGATTTTTCTTTAGATCCTACTGAGTATTTTTCAGATTCAATTACACTGAATAATCCTATGATACCTAGTCTAGAAGAGAGTATCGTTATTGAAGCTGCTGGAGGGGAGTTTTTTAAAGATATGGAAAGAGCTTCACTAGTATTAACGAATTGGTCTGATTATTTATTTGGTCCAAACGGAATGACATGCACCTCAGATTGTGGTGTTGGTGGCCTAATGAAGGGTAAATTTGCGTCATTTAATATTAACAATTTCACGATAGGACCTGTTAATCCAATTCCAGAGCCAAGCACATTACTGATGTTTGCCTTTGGTGTTTTGGGGTTGACTCGCTTAAGAAAACAGCGGTAGTAGAGATAAAAAACCTGCTCACTGAGCAGGTTTTTTAAAATATTGATAGGGAGTCTATACTCAGGCTTCACTCAACGTTTGTGAGTAACGCGCTAAACCTTGTTCTAAATCAGCAATCAATTCATCCACATTTTCTAAGCCAATATGCACCCGAATCAGTGTGCCAGAAAAGTTAGGGTTGGCTACGGTTCGTAAACTGTTAAAACTGCGAGGTTCGTTGGCCAGAATGAGACTTTCAAACCCTCCCCAAGAGTAGCCCATACTAAAGTGTTTCATCCCATCTAACAGGGCAGTGGTCGCTGCATTATCACTCTGTTTTAGGACAAATGAGAATAATCCGTTGCACCCTGTAAAATCTCGTTGGTAAAATTCATGGCCGGGGCAACTTGGTAATGCAGGGTGGCGTACGTGATCAACCAACGGATGCTGTGCTAACCAGTTTGCGACTTTTATACTGCTCTCTTGGTGTTGCTTTAAACGAACCCCCATGGTGCGTAGACCGCGCATGGCGAGGTAGACGTCGTCAGGAGAGACACACTGTCCCATCAAATAACTCTGTTCTTGCAATTGTGGCCAACATTTTTTATTGGCAACAGCGGTACCAAGCATGACATCAGAGTGCCCAACAATGTATTTTGTTGCCGCTTGAATGGAGATATCCACACCAAAGTCAAACGGTGAGAAGTTAACACCCGCCGCCCACGTATTGTCGAGCATCACCACGATATCCTGTTCATGGGCAATGCGAGCTAATGTAGGAACATCTTGCACTTCCATCGTAATAGAGCACGGCGACTCTGTGAAAAGAACAGTCGTATTGGGCTGAATAAGTTCTCTAATACCGTCACCAATGCTCGGATCATAATAGGTGGTCTCTACACCCATCTTTTTCAAAATCACATCACAAAAGTCACGAGTCGGTTCATAACAGGCATCCACCATTAAAATATGATCGCCGGTTTTGACAAAAGAGAGAATCGCATTACTGATAGCTGCCGTTCCGCATGGGTATAGTGCACAACCTACTCCGCCTTCAATCTCCACCATGGCATCTTGAAAAGCAAAATGGGTTTGAGTACCGCGACGGCCATAAAAGAGTGTTTTGCCTTTACGATCCATTGTGGCGTTGTTTTTCTCTTTCACACTATTAAATACAACGGTTGAAGCGCGTTGAACTGATGGGTTAACAACACCATTGGTCCATTTCTTAGCTCTGCCAGCGGTGACCAGTGTGGTCTCTAATTGCTGTTTGGTGTTCTTGCTCATCCATTCCATCCCTATGATATTGATTGTCACTATGCACTTATATAAACCATGTGTGGCGGGCTAAGGCAAGGGAGATAAGTAAAAAAAAGAAATTACGTCGTAAATAATTGCTAGAATGTCGCCATATTATCCAAGTAGGTTATGAAGTATGTTGAAAGATCAGTTTGAAGCGTTAGTACAGTCACTCAGTAAATTGGAGAATTTGCCGCAGGTGTTAGAAGCACTGAAAGCATCTGACAATCCAGAGGTTGTCGAAGCGGCTGAGTCACTGGCAGGTCAGTTCAGTTTAGCTCAGGTGGAAGGCGAAAAACGTATCTACCATGTTACGACACAATATTCAGAAGAGAATGGGTCGAGCGAAGAGTTTGCAGAATGGATCATGAACGAAGGTGATGATGTGATTAAGTTTATTGCTTGGTTTTTCTACGTCATGTTTGATGTCAAAGATAAAGAGAGTTATAAAGCGGCGGGTAAAACCTATACGCAACCTAAAAAGCGATAAGACAAACAGCCTAAGCAGATAACTTAGGCTGTTTTTGTTTAAAGAAGTGGGCTGAACATATAGAAAACGCGTTCAATGAAACGGTTAAGAATGGAGCGTTCCTGCCACAGTTCAGACTCTACTCGGGTTGAATGCTTGAGGTAATCTTGTTGTACCCAACTGAGTTCTCGGGTGAATTCGAGATCATCTATGGCCAGAGTGAGTTCAAAATTGAGCCACAAGCTTCTCATGTCGAGGTTTACCGTCCCAATCAAACAAAATTGCTCATCAATAACCACAGACTTGGTATGTAACAACCCACCAGTAAAGCGATAAATATTGACCCCAGCTTCAAGAAGATCACTAAAAAATGAACGAGAAGCCCAATCCACCATGATGGAATCATTTTTGGCTGGGATAATCAAATCCACCTTGATGCCACGGTATGCGGTCATTTTTATGGTTTGTAGAAGGTGTTCACTGGGAACAAAATAGGGAGTGGTAATACAAATACTCTGTTTCGCTTGGTTAAACGCAGTAATAAGCGTTTGTTGAATGATATCCTCCGGCATTCCTGGTCCGGAGGGAATCACTTGAACAGAACTTAGTACCTCCGCAGAATTATCGATGTCACAAAGGGGGAGTTGAGTGATGTTTCTATCGCCAGTTTCCACCTCCCAATCCCAAGAATGAATGGTATCTAAGACTGCGGCACTCGGCCCTGTAAGACGGACCATCACATCCACCCACTGCCCAACTCCTGCGTTTTGTTTGAAGTGCTGAGGATCGACCAAATTCATCGACCCCGTATAAGCAACATGGTTATCGATAATCACCAGTTTTCGGTGTTGGCGGAGATCGAGTCGCCTGAAGAACATTCTGATAGGGGAAACCGCTAAACCTTCAATTAACTCAATGCCTGCCGTTTGTAACATATCGGGCCAATGGCTCTTAAAAAAGCGCATGCTACCTGCAGAGTCAAGTTGGACTTTGACCTTAACCCCTCGCTTGGCTGCTTTTATTAGAGCGGTGCCTACCGAATCAGCCAATCCACCTGGATGCCAAATATAAAACTCAAGGTGAACAAAGTGCTGGGCATTAGAGATATCGTCAACCATAGAACGTAGAATTTCATGGGGCGAGTTTTGTAGTGAGAGAGTGTCACCGCACAAGGCTGGAATGCTTGAACGGTTTAAACAAAGATCATGAATAGGTGTTAAATGGGACGAGATGTGTTGAGGTTGATGCGCCGGGCAATCGTGCAGTTGATTAAACCAACGCTCATAAGGCTGAAACATCTCTTTGGCACGTGCCGCTCTTTTTTTTCCTAAGTTGAGTTCACCAAATAGGAAATAAAAAATAACACCCACAATGGGTAGAATATAGATAATCAGTAGCCAGGCTAGTGATACGCCAACAGCGCGACGTTTAAACACCACTCTTAACGTTACACCAACAACCATCACCCAGTAGGCAAGTAATGCTGCAAATGCAAAAGCTTGGTAGAGTTTATCCATATAAAGTTGTTATACCTTTTAAACGAAGACGTAATTACGAGTCATTATATTAGCGATATTGTTTAGATTAGCTACATTAATCGATGAGAATTGAATACAAAATCAACTGCGAACTTTATGCGCTTATTGTGCATAAGATTATTAATTCTCTTTTTTTATCATTAACGAACGAAAACACTTTTTTATTTGCCCCCTTATCACGAAAAGAATGATTAATTATGTACATTTATTGAGTTTTATTATTACTATTATGTTAATAGTTTGTTTTTCTCAATATTGATTCGTCATCTCTAGATGGGTGTTTTTTTAGATGAGCTCTCTGTTTCTCACGCAGTAATTGAATAAAAGCGTTAAAAAGGTGGTAGTTATGAGATTGAATTTTAGATGGAAGTGGAAGTTTACAATTAATCTGCAAAAGAAGTTGTATGCCTCTTTTTCTGTCATCATTCTGCTAATGAGTTTAACGGTTTTGACCAGTTGGTGGATCTTAAACCAGACATTGGTGCTATCTGAAAAAATTGAACATAAGAATGTACCAAGTACTGTGCTGTACCTGAGCTTGATCGATAAGCAAGGTGACATGATGCTCAATATCTATAAATTCCTCTCCGGTGGTTTAGAAAAAGCGGGAGCAGAGCAGAAGGATAACTTTCAAAAAAACTACAAAGAGTTTACTCAAATCCTCGATGAGTTAATTCCTCTCGAATCAGACAACGCAGTTGATAAGCAGCGTATGAACTTAATCAAAGCGACGGTAACGGAGTTTTATGATTTGGTTGATCTTGATGTGTTCAGTTTGATTGAAGATGGCGTCTATTATGAAGAGGATATTCCCTATGCTTATGAGAGTTTAGAATATATTGAAGATAGCCTGCTTAATACATTAGAAAAAGAACTCAATGAAGCTGCAGCAGAAGAAGTTGAGGGAGCAACCCTAGCATTGACAAAACTTCACAGTAAGTTAACCATGCTGAAAAAAACCTTGATTGGGTTAACCATTGTGGCTTCAATTTTGAGCTTACTTATCGCTTACCGCCTTTCAACTACCATCACACGACGTGTTTCTGCCGTCGCCAGTTTGGCTGAAAAAGTGGCTAGTGGTGATCTCTCATCACAACCGATAGAAGATAAGAGCAGTGATGAGTTAGCGGCACTGGCGGTATCGGTGAATACTATGCAGGTCTCATTACAAACGTTGCTATCATCTATCTCCTCGGTGAGTGATGAAGTGAAACAAGTGTCGGTTGAACTTGATAACTCCACAGAAAAAATGTTGGATGGTGCTCAACAGCAAGCCTCAAAAGCCAGTATGATTGCCACGGCTTCTGAAGAGCTAACACTGACGATTAACGAAGTCGCACAGCAAAGTGTACTGACCTCTGATATTGCGCAAGAAGCGGGTCAATCTGCTCAAGAAGGCGGAATGGTCATCAACGAGATGGTAACCAGTACTCAAGAAGTATCTCAGCAGATGAACAGTATGTCAGACAACATGCAGACGTTAGATCAGCGCAGTGATGAAATTGGTAGTGTTATTAAGGTGATCGGTAGTATCGCCGATCAAACCAACTTATTAGCATTAAATGCGGCAATCGAAGCGGCAAGGGCAGGAGAGTATGGACGAGGCTTTGCTGTGGTTGCCGATGAAGTCCGTGCATTAGCAGCCAGAACCAGTGATGCGACGAAAGAGGTGACAGATTTAGTGAACGCGATTCAGACAGGCACCTCAGATGTGATGGCTCAATCTCAAGCCAGTGCCTCTTTAGTGCAAGATGGCGTTTCATTGAGTGAGAATGCAGGCAATGCCCTTAAAGAGATAGTGTCGAGCTCAAACAATGTACAGTCAATGATTCAAACTATTGCCACAGCGACCGAAGAGCAAACGGCGGTGACGAAAGAGATCGCCCAAGATATTGCCATCATCAATGATATTGCGGCTCACTCTGTGACGTTAACGGAAAACAGTTCAGAACGGTCGCATGAGTTACGAGACAAAGTGACACAGCTTGAAGCCTTACTGGCTAAATTCAAATTAGCCTAATCACATAAAGCCACAGACCACTTCTGTTTTTGCCATAGAGTAGCTATACTCTGCGGCAAATACAGGAGCTTACATGTTTGACATCCTTCATCAAAATTCCGACTTCATTATTATCAACAAACACCCCAATGTGAGTGTTCATAAAGATGATGGTGAAACCTCTTTACTTCTTGAATTGGCCAAAGAGAGTGGAGATAAACAGCTCTATCTAGTGCATCGTTTAGACAAAATGACATCGGGTATATTGTTGATTGCTCGACATCAGTCGGCGGCTAGTGAGTTGTCTCAGGCGTTTGCTGAGCGTTTGGTGCAAAAATTTTATCTGGCTATTGGCACCAAAAAGCCTAAGAAAAAACAAGGTACAGTGATTGGCGATATGCAGCGCTCCCGTCGTTCCTCTTGGAAATTACTGAATAGCAAAGAGAATCCAGCGATTACCCAGTTTTTCTCTTTACCCGCTGGTGTTTCAACGGGTGATGGCAAAGCGCAACGACTTTTTCTATGTAAGCCTCATACGGGGAAAACCCATCAAATTCGAGTGGCTCTCAAAAGTGTCGGTTCGGCGATTTTAGGTGATCCTATTTATGGTGATCAGAGTGAAGCCGATCGTGGGTACCTGCACGCCTATCAACTGACGTTTGAGTATCAACATGAGACACATACCTTCCGCTGCTTGCCTGAGCAGGGTACAGAGTGGCTGCGAGACGAGGTACAACTAGGTCTTGAGCAGTGGCAACAGCCATTATCTTTGCCATGGCCAACCCTGTAATCTGAATGGCCCCTACACATAAAGAACCAATAGAGACGATGGAAACCATGGAAACAGTAGATAACCCAAACCGTGATGCTGAAGTGATGTCCCCTCAAGCCCTACCCATATTTTTTGAACACTTAACGCACGCTTTTGCGCATCGCCCTGATGAACTTCGTCGACTGTTTCATGGGCGAGGTCGCTGCTTCCCAGGCTTAGAGCAGCTCACAGCAGATTGGCTGCAGGGACAGTTACTGATCGGCTTATTTAAAGAGCCTAGTGATGAATTTTTACAAGTGTTAATTGCAGGGCTACAGGCTTTTGCTGACACCCCATTATGGCAAGAGTCTGAAGGGCAGTCGATTGTGATTCAGCACCGCACACGGGATCGCTCGCCAGTCGATGTGATCGTGGGTCAGCTTAATGATTTTCCCGTAGCGCAAGAGAGTGGCTTGAAGTATCAGTTAGACCTTGGAAAAAATCAGAACATGGGGCTGTTTTTAGACATGCGCTATGGCCGTCAGTGGGTTGAACAACACAGTGAAGGAAAGCGGGTGTTAAACCTGTTCGCTTACACGTGCGGTTTCTCGGTGGCTGCCATTGCGGGTGGCGCTGAGCATGTTGTGAATCTTGATATGGCCAAATCAGTATTAAGCCGAGGCCGTGATAACCACCGTTTAAATGAGCATGATTTACGTAAAGTGACTTTCTTAGGTCATGAACTCTTTAAGTCGTGGGGTAAGGTGAAAAAATTGGGTCAGTATGATCTGATTATTATCGACCCACCCTCTTTTCAAAAAGGGAGCTTTGCGTTAACCAAAGATTATCAGAAAATTCTACGTCGTCTGCCTGAGTTATTATCTGAAGAAGGGCAGGTGGTGGCCTGTGTCAATGATCCTTCGGTGACCTCAGACTTTCTTATTGAAGGCATGGCAGCCGATGCCCCAGAGCTAACCTTTATTAGACGTTTAGATAATGCCCCAGAATTTAACGATGTGGAGCAAGAGAGCGCACTAAAAGTGCTGTTGTTTGGTAGAGAATAAAAAGGGCTTTATAGCCCTTTCGCGATACAAGTCTGCTCACTGATATAGTGGTCAACTTTGAGTTGGCCGCGATTACTGCGCACCACAATTCGATAGTTCATCCCTTGGCTAAGGAGCGGCCTAATCTCACTGTCATTGCAATAGGTGGTTTCACTGTTATCCACCAGTTGTTGCAGTGAGAGAATCCCGTCGCTTGCTTCTAAGAAGTGCAGCTCAACCGTTTGCTGTTTAGATTTAGCCTGAATCATGGTGATCGGGCCCATCTCAATAGGCAGATCACTGGCCAAAATCCCAGCACGATATTTTGCTAAGGCTTCAAGGTGGTTGCGTTTCTCGGCATCAGCAGAGGCGCAGCCAATCAAGGTGGTGAGCAGTGAGGTGACGATAATCGCTTTTTTAAACACTAAGGCAATACCTTTTTAAAGGGTTTTACGGTGACGTTAGCGTAAACACCTGCAGCAATGTAAGGGTCGGCATCGGCCCAGGCTTGAGCGTCTTGCAGTGAGGCGAACTCAGCAATGACGGTAGAACCAGTAAAACCAGCCTCACCAGGGTTTTCTGAATCGATAGCGGGCATAGGGCCTGCAACCAGAAGACGGCCTTGATCTTTTAGCTCATTAAGACGAGCAAGGTGATGTTCACGAACGCTCATGCGTTTTTCTAAACTGTTTTCAACATCCTGCGAAAATATGACATACCACATAGGGACAAGTTCCTTTTTTTAATGCGAGATTATCGCGTTGATGTATCTGAGTTTTATATCATACAAAAAAGCCCTAGTGATCAACTAGGGCTTTTTTAAATTATTGCGTACAAACGCTATTAATCGTGCATTTTGATAGGGCGAGGCCTGCCTTCAGCATTGATCGCAACATAATTGAAGGTTGCTTCACATACTTGGAAGCGGCTGCGTACACCATCGACTTTGACGGGTTTAACCCAGACTTGTAGATTAATCGACATAGAGGATCGACCGATTTTTGTGCATTCGCCATAACAGCAAACCACATCACCTACCTTAACGGGCTTTTTAAACTCAATACTAGAAACCGATACCGTAACGATACGGCCACCTGAAATCTCTTTAGCTAAAATACCACCCGCTAAATCGAGCTGCGACATGATCCAGCCACCAAAAATATCACCATTGGCATTACAGTCGCTTGGCATGGAGAGGGTGCGGGTTAAAAGTTGACCATTAGGAATATCTGACATACAAATCTACTCAGCACTCTCTTTAGGCATCTTCTTATAAATATAGATGCCAGTAAGAAGGGTATAAGCAAACGTTAAGCCTAATAGGCCAAATACTTTAAAGTTAACCCATACATCTAAAGGCATACTGAAAGCCACATAGACATTCACTATCGCGCAGGCGATAAAGAAGAGTACCCAAGCGAGGTTGACCCGATTCCATACTGAATCTGGCAAAGTGATCTCTTTGCCTAACATCGTTTTAATCAATGGTTTTTTCATGAATTGGCTAACAAGAAGGCCAACCGCAAACAGACCGTAGATAAACGTCACTTTCCATTTAATAAAATTATCGTCATGGAAGAAAAGAGTCATGCCACCAAATACTGCAACCATAACAAAAGTCACTAATTGCATCTTCTCTACTTTTTTGTATAAGAAGTAAGTGACAATAATTTGAACCGCAGTAGCGGCGATCAATGCGGCGGTACCGACATAGATGTCATACATTTTATATAGAGCAAAGAATATGATCAGTGGAATAAAGTCTAAAATCTGTTTCATGAATACTACTAATTAAGTAAAAAGTGGTTAGCAGTTTAACCAAATCTGGCGGGCGGGTAAACGTTACAATACCTTTCGTTACAAAAAGCGTTATTTAGATAAAAAAAACCAACACATGGGGTGTTGGTTTTTAACCGGTTTGGCGATGTTACTTAATGGTGGCTGCTTTCATATTACGTACAAAGTCAGCTAAATTATCCAACATTTTAGGGGGGGCATCTAGATTTGTCTCAATGATTTTCACCACCGCCGAACCTGAGATAGCACCGGCAGCACCTGCTTGAATCGCCTCTTTTACTTGTGCAGGTTCAGAGATGCCAAAGCCCAACAAAGAAGGTGCCGCATCATGTTTGTTGAGACGTTCCAGCAGTTGACTGACTGGCATGCTTGCTTTGGTTTCAGCCCCAGTCACACCTGCACGCGATAGTAGGTAGGTGTAACCTCCCCCTAAACGAGCGACATCGGATAAAGTCTGATCGTCACCATTAGGTGGTGCGATGAAGATCTGATGCAGTCCATGCTTCTTAGCCGCTTGATTAAAATCGGCACTTTCCTCGGTAGGGACATCAGCAATTAAGATAGAGTCGACCCCAGCTTTCTGACATTTAGCATAGAAGTTATCAATACCGTTAGAGAAGACTAGGTTGGCGTATAACAACAGCCCAATTGGAATTTCCGGGTATTTTGCACGAATTTGGGTAAGCAGTTCAAAACAGCTATCTGGAGTGGCACCCGCGTCAAGGGCTCGAATATTAGCGCCTTGGATAGTTGGACCATCTGCCAACGGATCAGAAAACGGAATACCGAGTTCGAGCGCATCTGCACCCGCTTCAATCAAAGTCTCCATGATGGCCAGTGATTGCTGTGGATTTGGATCACCTATGGTAACAAAAGGGACAAAAGCACCCTGTTGTTGATCATTAAGCTTTTGAAACAGTGTTTGATAGCGATCCATTATATCACTCCTTTTTCGCTAAGAATGTCATGAACAGTGAAAATATCTTTATCACCACGACCGGATAGGTTAACCACCAATAGCTGCTCTTTTTCTGGGTTCTCTTCAATCATTTTCAGTGCGTGAGCAAGGGCGTGAGCGGATTCTAGAGCAGGAATGATCCCCTCTTTACGAGCCAATATTTGAAAAGCTTCTAGTGCTTCATCATCGGTAACAGAGTCGTACACTGCTCGTCCAGTTGAGGCTAAATATGCGTGTTGAGGGCCAACTGACGGGAAGTCGAGTCCAGCAGATACGGAATAGGACTCTTGAACTTGACCTTCAGCATTTTGCATCAATGGAGCTTTCATTCCAAAGAAGATGCCTGGTCTGCCATGTTTTAATGGAGCACCATGCATATCGGTGTCGATGCCTTTCCCTGCGGGTTCTACCCCAATCAGGCCTACACTTAAATCATCAATAAAATCTGCAAACATGCCAATGGCGTTTGAACCACCACCCACACAGGCGATTACTGCATCGGGTAAGCGACCTTCGCGGGCTAAAATTTGCATTTTAGTCTCTTCACTAATAATGCGCTGGAATTCACGTACGATGGTTGGGAACGGGTGAGGGCCCGCTGCTGTACCGAGCAGGTAGTGAGCAGTTTCATAGTTGGCAGACCAGTCACGCATCGCTTCATTACAGGCGTCTTTTAAGGTTGATGATCCCGAGTGTACAGGAATCACTTCAGCCCCCATTAATTTCATGCGAAAAACGTTAGGGCTTTGACGCTCCATATCTTTCGCGCCCATGTATACGCGGCATTTTAGGTTAAGGAGAGCACACGCTAATGCCGTGGCAACACCGTGTTGACCAGCGCCCGTTTCTGCGATGATCTCTTTTTTACCCATGCGCTTAGCCAATAGTGCTTGACCAATAACTTGGTTGGTTTTGTGCGCCCCGCCATGCAGCAGATCTTCTCGCTTTAGGTACAGTTTGGTTTTTGTGCCCGTTGTTAGGTTCTGGCACAAGGTTAAGGCCGTTGGGCGCCCCGCGTACTCCTGCAGTAGAGACATAAACTCGGCACGAAACTCAGGGTCTGCTTGTGCATCGATATAAGCATCTTCAAGTTGGTCAAGTGCTGGGACTAATATCTGTGGGACAAATTGCCCACCGAAATCTCCGAAATATGCGTCTAATTTTGCCATGATAATTCCTTAATAATCTCTAAGCGCTGTGAAAGCGGCCTGTAATTTCTGAATGTCCTTCTTACCCGGTGCAGACTCTACACCTGAGTTGAAATCAAGCCCAAGACAACCCAATTGACTGGCTTGTTGAGCGTTGTCAGGGGTAAGACCGCCCGCTAACATGATGTTCTTTTCATTATTGAGTAGATCAGAGATAACTCGCCAATCAAAGGTCTTCCCAGTGCCGCCTGATTGAGAGCCTACTTTAGCATCCAATAAGTGACGATCGATGTGAGTGTTATTGAGCTCAGGAATGGCCGAAGGCTCGCTGCTAGAGACGCCATAAGCATTCCAGATAGCACACTGTTCTGGCAGTGCGCGGCGAAGTTGCTCAATATAGTGCTGATCTTCGTCCCCATGCAGCTGAATCGAATTGAGCTTTAGAGCATTCGCTGTGGCCACAACCTGCTCAAGTGAGTGATTTTGAAATACACCCACATAGAGAAGTGGTGCGCCGCTCATGACGATTCTTGCTTGTTCAATATCCACAAAGCGGGGGGATTTTTCAACAAATATTAACCCGCCGTAAACCGATCCTGCCTGATAAACTGAGGCTGAATCTTCTGGGTGTGTTAACCCACATACCTTGTTTTCACCTAGAATCACTTTTCTTGCCGCGAGTTCAATATTATCTTCTGCCATTAGTGAACTACCAATTAAGAAGCCGTTAGCATA
This sequence comes from Aliivibrio kagoshimensis, assembly GCF_050337105.1. NCBI lineage: Bacteria > Pseudomonadati > Pseudomonadota > Gammaproteobacteria > Vibrionales > Vibrionaceae > Aliivibrio > Aliivibrio kagoshimensis. The sequence goes on along the minus strand of NZ_JAKJSQ010000009.1, from coordinate 32,139 downwards.
TTGAGACAATACTTTTACTTGTTGGTGATTGTAGATACCCGATTCAGAAATAATGACCGTTCCTTTAGGAAGCTTCGGCGCGAGCTGTTTGGTTCTATCCAGGTCAATACTTAAATCGCGTAGGTTACGATTATTAATGCCGACGACTTTAGCGTTTAACGCAATGGCACGTTCTAACTCTTGCTCATTACTGACCTCGGTTAGTACACCGAGTTGTAGAGTGCCCGCGACTTCAGCCAGTTGTCGATACTCTTCATCATTCAATACAGAGAGCATCAGCAGAATCGCATCCGCTTGAAAGTGACGCGCCAGATAGACTTGATAAGGGTCTACCATAAAATCTTTACACAATATTGGTTGGCTTACTTGATTGCGTACCTGTGGAAGAAAATCAAAACTTCCTTGGAAATATTTCTCATCGGTCAGCACTGAGATGGCACTGGCGTGATTGTTATAGACGCTGGCAATGTAATCCAAATCAAAATCATCACGGATCAGTCCTTTCGATGGCGAGGCTTTTTTACACTCAAGAATAAAGGCTGTTTTATCGCTTGAGAGTGCCGCATAAAAATCACGGTCACTGTCGGTCAACGCATGTTGAAATGTGTCGAGAGGTTGAGCCTGTTTGCGTGCTTCAATCCAGAGGCGTTTGTCTGCAACAATTTTCGCTAATACCGTTTCCATCTTATCCTCTTTGTGCCAGTTGTTTTAATCGTTCAAAGGCTTGGCCTGAATTCATTACATCGATTGCTTGTTGAGTGTTTGCTTTGAGATCCTCATTACCAAATAACTTAAGCAGTAATGCGACATTGACGGCAACAGCTCCCACTTGAGCATCACTGCCTTTACCGGTCAAAATATTTTCAATGATGGTGCGATTCTCTTCCGGATCGCCCCCTTTAATGGCGGTTAACGGATAGGTTTCTAGGCCAAAATCTGCTGGCGTAAGGGTATATTCCGTAATGTTCCCCTCAATGATCTCTGCAACTGTGGTCTCACCGTGAATGGCTACTTCATCTAAGCCAGAGCCGTGCACAACAGCCGCACGTTTCATGCCCATGTTCGCCATCGCTTCAGCAATAGGACGTACTAGGGCCTTGTCATACACCCCCATAAGCTCGATGTTGGGTCTGGCTGGGTTGATCAGTGGACCTAACACATTAAAGATGGTGCGTGTTTTCATGGTTTGGCGAACCGGGCCAGCATGTTTAAATCCGCTGTGGTATTCCGGCGCAAAGAGAAAACATAAGTTGAGGTCATCCAATGCTGCACGCGCCGCTTCAGGGCTCATGGCGAGATTGATACCAAATGCAGCCAGCAGATCGGACGATCCCGATTTGCTTGAGACGCTTCGATTGCCATGCTTAGCCACTTTCACACCGCACGCTGAAGCAACAAAGGCGGCCGTGGTGGAGATGTTGATGGTATCAGCACCGTCTCCACCTGTTCCGACAATGTCCGCGAAGTCATAATCGGGACGAGGGAAAGGCTTAGCGTTCTCCCTTAATGCAGTAGCGGCACCTGCAATCTCTTCTGGTGTTTCACCTTTTAGTTTCAATGCAGTTAATGCACTACCGAGTAGTACTGGGTCTAACTCACCTTTGATGATGGTATCAAACAGGGTGTGACTCTCCTCTTTTGTGAGTGAGAGCGACTGATAAAGTTTGGTGAACACATTGGCTATTTTCTCATTCATATAACCGTTCCTTCTGTTTGATGAGTGACGTCGTTATGGTTGGTTGCCATGGCCCAGTTGAGTGTGTTGACTAAAAGCTGAGCACCTTGTGTCGTTAAGATAGACTCTGGATGAAATTGGAAACCGCAAACACGATCCGTTTGATTCATCACAGCCATGGTTAATCCCTCTACGTCTGCTATGCAGGCTAAAGTATCAGGAACCTGAGTGGCAACCAGAGAGTGATATCGGGCTATGGAGACCGGGTTGGGTAGCGCGTTGAAAATAGGATGATTGTTATGGTTCATCATTGAGGCTTTACCATGCACAATTTCGCCAGCAATTTCGACGGTACCACCATAAGCTTCAACAATAGCTTGATGACCAAGACAGATACCAATAATGGGGATTTTACCTTTCAAGTTCTGTATTAACTGTGGCATACAACCCGCGTCTGAAGGAGCACCTGGGCCTGGTGACAGTACCACTACTGGATTGCTGAGTTCGCTTAACGACTGCTCAATCACTTGAGGTGAAATACTGTTACGATATATTGTGACCGGGTAACCTAGTGAGCGAAACTGATCCACTAAGTTATAGGTAAAGGAGTCAAAGTTATCTATTAAAACGATATGAGCCATTATACGTTCTCCTTCGCAGATTGAGAGGTCAAATGAGCGGTTTGAATCGCACTGATGACGGCTTGGGCTTTTCCACGGGTCTCATCAGCTTCAGCTTGCGGAATAGAATCATAAACGACGCCAGCGCCAGCTTGAACTTGTGCTACTCCATCTTCGACATAAGCAGAGCGGATAACAATACAGGTATCCATGTCGCCTTGACCGGTTAAGTAACCAACAGCCCCGCCATAACTTCCGCGACGAGTCTTCTCAACATCACGTATTAACTGCATGGCTCTGATTTTTGGCGCTCCCGTTAAGGTGCCCATATTCATACATGCTTGGTAGGCATGCAGTGCATCAAGATCGTCTCGTAACTGACCGACCACTCGAGAAACCAGGTGCATTACGTGGCTGTAACGGTCCACTTTTAATAGGTCAGCGACATGACGAGTGCCGGCTTGGCTAATTCGAGCAACATCATTACGCGCCAGATCCACCAACATCATGTGTTCGGCTTGCTCTTTAACGTCGCAACGAAGGTCGAGTTCTAAGCGGCCATCAAGATCCTTATTGATTGAACCATCACTGTTTTTACCTCTATGGCGAGTACCTGCAATAGGGTATATCTCAACTTGATTGGTGTTCACGCCATATTTAAGCGCACTCTCTGGCGAGGCGCCAAATAGGCTAAATTCGCTGTCTTTTAGGTAGAACATGTAAGGACTAGGGTTGCCAATCTTGAGTGCTTTATAAGCGGCAAGTGGGGAGGGACAAGGCAACGTAAAGCGACGAGAAGGCACGACTTGGAAAATGTCACCGCTGACAACGTATTTTTTGAGGTCAACAACGGTTTGACAAAAGTCACTGTCACTGACACTGGCCACTGGCTCACAAGCGCTCAGTTGTTCTGCAGCAGGTAAGCTTAGTGGAGTCATGCAGGACTCTTTAATCTCTTGCAGTCGTTGACACAGTTGAGCGTAATTATCCGCGTAATTATCCCCACCAAACAGGGTTCCTTGCAGATGGCCTTGCTCTTTCTGGTGGTCAATCACCAGTAGTGTTTCAGCAATATAGAATAGGTAGTCAGGGCAGCGATTAGTTGCTTGCGCGTCACCTAAATTCTCAAAACCAGCCACTAAGTCATAAGCAAATAAACCACCGAAAAAGAGCGCTTCATTGGGAAGACCAGACACATCGAATGCGCGTTGAATCATCCGCAATGCGTCAAAGGTGCTTGGCTGTTTAAGACGGCTGTCTTCATCTAACTCTTGATTAATTTCAGGGAAAACCAGCGTGAGAGTGTCTGCTGTTTCTCGGTAACTTAATGGCTCGATAATCTGTGGTTTAATGGTGTCGAGAACATGCTGACCATTACTGGTTAACGCTTCTAATGTCACACTCTTATCAAAACAGACGATTCGAACAGCGGCATCAACGAGCATCCAACTCTGTAGGTTCTGTTTTGATTCTACTTCTGCAGACTCAAGTAATAGGCTATAGGGTTTCTCGCCACACACCGTATGATAGAGATCGGTGGGATCGGAGACATAAGGAACTTCTAGGCTATGAACTTCAAGTTGGCCAATATCTAATTTTGCACTCTTCACAACGTTCCTCGATACATATTGTTGTTAATTAAACACAGATTTCCATATAAAAATAATCGCATATTCTGTTTGTTGAGCCTAAGATTTCGATTATCTGCTTCGTTGTAATGTGTTGTTACGACGAAGTTGTTGGTTTTTTGTACGACTTATTTCAATCATAAAAAAACCCGCAAAGTAAGCGGGCTTGAGTTTATGCGGTATATTACAATCACACTAACCCAAGCGGCAGTGCCACCAACGAATTACAGAGATAATATCATTAAGAGCAATAGTTGCGTGTTGTTGTTTCAGTAGTGTTAACATACAGTATCCTCAAAATATTATCCGTTGATTTATGTACTAGTAAACTGATACGCGGAGTGAAAGTCAAGAAAAATTATGAAAATTGATCTACATAGCCACACAACCGCCTCTGATGGCAGACTTTCTCCACAGCAGTTGGTTGAGAGAGCGGTTGAATTTGATATTGATATTTTAGCAATTACGGACCATGACACGATTAATGGATTAGCCGCTGCGCGCCAAGAAATAGTGGATAAGGACTATTCGCTTGAATTGATTAATGGCATCGAACTCTCCACGCTATGGAGCAATAAAGATATTCATATCGTTGGTTTGAATATTGACCCTGAGCATCCGGCCTTAGTTCAGCTGATTGATGCACAAAATGAGAAGCGTAGAGCGCGTGCCGAATTGATGGCTCAGAGATTAGAAAAAGCAGGTTGTGAGGGAGCATTGGCGGGAGCGTTGACGGTGGCTAATGGCGCTTCGATCACTCGGGCTCACTTTGCTAAGTGGCTAGTTGATCAAGGGTATGCGAAAACCATACAGGCGGTTTTTAAGAACTATCTAACCCGTAACAACCCAGGCTACGTGCCACCAATGTGGTGCTCGATGAGTGAGGCTGTATCGGCAATACACCAAGCAGGTGGACAAGCGGTACTCGCGCACCCAGGACGTTATCAATTAACCGCAAAATGGATAAAGCGATTAATTGCTGCTTTTGTAGAAGCGAAAGGGGATGCCATGGAGATTGCGCTGCCGCAACAATCTCAGCAAGAGAGGCGAACCCTAGCGGATTATGCGATATACTATCAATTACTTGTTTCACAAGGCTCTGATTTTCATTATCCATCTCCATGGACAGAACTTGGCAGGAACTTATGGCTACCATCTGGTGTAGAACCGGTATGGAAAGAGTGGCCACTATCCCAATTAAATACAGAGTTAGCTGAGTCTTAACTGAAGGGTTACCTTTGTCGTCACAGGAGGACGAATGAGCCAATTTTTTTACGTACACCCGGAAAACCCTCAAGCGCGGTTAATTAATCAAGCGGTTGCCATAATTCGTAATGGAGGAGTGGTTATCTATCCAACTGATTCTGGTTATGCTTTAGGTTGTCAGTTAGAGAACAAACAAGCGTTAGAGCGTATTTGTCGTATCCGTAAGTTAGATGAAAAACATAACTTTACTTTACTGTGCCGAGATCTTTCTGAAATAGCCGTTTACGCCCGTGTAGATAATAGTGCTTTCCGACTGTTGAAGCAGAATACGCCAGGGCCATACACCTTTATCTTTAAAGGGACCAAAGAGGTGCCGCGTCGTTTAATGAATCCAAAGCGTAAAACCATTGGCTTTCGTGTACCCGATAACCGTATTGCATTAGATTTACTCGAAGCGATGGGCGAGCCTTTGATGTCCACCACTCTGATCCTTCCTAATAATGAGATGGCAGAGTCCGACCCAGAAGTGATTCGAGATGAGCTTGAACATGCTGTTGATGTGATTTTAAACGGCGGGTATTTAGGTGAACAACCGACCACAGTGATTGATTTTAGTGATGATGAAGTGGTCGTACGTCGTGTCGGTTCTGGTGACCCGGCTCCTTTTGAATAAATCATGAAAATAAGTATTCATTTCGGCTACTTTTTGCGATAATTAGCGGCTGCTCTTGATTTTGTAACTCTACAATCAATGGCATTTCAATATTCTATATATCGTGCCAAGTGCACCCGACGCCTGTGAAGGCGACAAAGGAAAAAAATGAGCGAAAAGTTACAGAAAGTTTTAGCGAGAGCGGGTCACGGTTCTCGTCGTGAATTAGAAGGTTTAATTCAAGCCAAGCGAATCAGTGTTAATGGTCAAGTCGCTACATTAGGTGACCGCTTTGAAGACCTGAATGCAGTGATTCGTATTGATGGCCACACTGTTTCTGTAAAAGCCTCTGAAGAGGTTGTCTGTCGAGTTCTGGCATACCATAAACCTGAAGGTGAATTATGTACTCGTCATGACCCTGAAGGTCGTCGTACGGTATTTGATCGACTACCAAAAGTGAATGATTCGCGTTGGGTTTCTGTGGGTCGTCTAGATGCCAATACAGCGGGCCTACTGTTATTTACTACCGATGGTGAATTAGCAAACCGTTTAATGCACCCGAGCCGTATGGTTCAACGTGAATATATGGTTCGCGTATTTGGTGAAATTAACGAGCAGATGATTCGTAACGTCACTCAAGGTGTTAAGCTTGAAGATGGTATGGCACGTTTTGAAGACGTTGTTTATGCTGGTGGTGAAGGGATGAATCACACCTTCTATGTTGTGATTAATGAAGGCCGTAACCGTGAAGTTAGACGTTTATGGGAATCACAAGATGTCGTGGTTAGCCGTTTAAAGCGTGTACGTTATGGTGAAATCTATCTAGAGAAAAAACTGCCTCGTGGCGGTTGGATGGAGCTGGAACTTAAAGAAGTTAACTATCTACGTGAATTGGTAGAGTTGGCCCCAGAAAAAGAGACCATGATCGCTTTGGATGCAGAATCAAGAAAACGTGAAAAAGCGCGTGGTCAGAAGATTCGTCGTGCAGTTAAACGTCACGAAGATCGTGTTGCGGAAGACAGTAAAGGTCGTCGTGGCCGTAATCGTCGTAGTACTGCGGGCAACTTGGTTGCTAAAGGTAAGAAACCAGGTACCTCGGCATCTGGAAAGCCTGCAGCAGGAAAACCAAGCGGTTCTCGTGGTAAATCCTCCGCAGGGAAGCCTACGAATAAGCGCAGTTCTGGTGTGACTAAAACACGTCAACGTTAATATTGTGTTTTAAGCATTAAAAAAAAGAGCGCTTAGGCGCTCTTTTTTATGTTTAGAATTTAATTACTTTGGTTGGGCATCAATACATTCGCCATTAACCGCAATGCCTTCCGGTGCCATTAAATAGACATAGAGTGGCATGATATCCGCCGCACTTTTTAATTGACGTGCATCTTCTGCTGGAAAAGCTTGAGCTCGCATTCTAGTGCGGGTACCACCAGGATTAATTGCATTCACCCTTACCTTGCTATTACTCAGCTCATCAGCAAGAATCTGCATCATGCCTTCAGTGGCGAATTTAGACATGGAGTATGCCCCCCAAAATGCACGCCCTTGATGTCCCACACCAGAAGAGGTGAAAATAAGACGGGCATCATCAGACTTATGAAGAACAGGAAGCAGTGCTTGTGTCATCAAAAATTGTGCTTTGACATTAATTTGCATCACTTCATCAAACATGTTTTCTTCGAGTTGGTCAAAAGGACTGATAATGCCCAGTGCACCTGCGTTGTGTAGTAGCCCATCTAGCTTGCCAAATTGACCTTCGATAGTTTCGGCCATATCGATGTAGTTCTTCTTGGTTGCCCCTTTTAAATCCAAAGGTACGATAGCAGGTTCAGGGTAACCCGCTGCAACGATCTCGTCATATACTGTTTCTAGTTTTGATACCGTTCGACCAAGTAAGATAACTGTTGCACCGTGCTGTGCGTAGCTGATCGCAGCTTGTTTACCAATACCATCACCTGCGCCGGTGACTAAAATAGTGCGATCTTTGAGTGTATTTGTGGCAACTTGATAATCCACTTAACATTTCCTTGTAAATATTTATTAGAATAACAACCGAATTGGGTACAATACACTAATTCGAGTAATAGAGGATACGACATTGGAATTTTTGTTTGATTACGGTCTCTTTTTGGCCAAGGTAGCAACGGTAGTTATCGCTATCGTCGCAGTGTTGGTTTTGGCAAAATTGGCAAATGGGAAAGGCGGCGCAGCAAAGGGTGAGTTAGAAGTCACCGATTTGAGTGTGCAGTACAAAGAGACGGTGTCGCAATTCGAAACTCATCTGTTTGATGAGTCGTTATTAAAAGCCAAACATAAATCTGAGAAAAAAGCGGCGAAAGAGAAAGAGAAAGCGAATCAAAAAGCGCTGAAGAAATCGCTTAAGGCTGGCAACAAAATTGAAACCAAACGAGAGCCTAGACTGTTTGTGTTGGACTTCAATGGTAGCATTGATGCTAAAGAGGTAGCCTCTCTACGTGAAGAGGTAACTGCCATCTTAGCGATCGCTGTTGATGGCGATGAAATTCTACTGAGATTGGAAACTGGCGGTGGCATGGTACACGGTTATGGACTGGCCTCCTCACAGCTAGATCGCATCAAAGCTGCAGGAATTAAACTGACTATTTCCGTGGACAAAGTCGCGGCCAGTGGCGGTTACATGATGGCTTGTATTGCTGACGCCATTATTGCAGCACCTTTCGCTATTGTCGGTTCTATTGGGGTGGTGGCTCAACTGCCAAATTTCAATAAACTATTGAAAAATAATCATATTGAATTTGAACAGTTAACGGCAGGCGAATACAAGCGCACCTTAACCATGTTTGGTGAAAACAGCGATAAAGCCCGAGAAAAGTTTCAGCAGGAGCTTGAAGAGACCCATGGATTGTTCAAAGACTTTATCCATGAGCGTCGCCCTGAACTTGATTTGGAAAAAGTGGCAACGGGTGAACACTGGTTCGGAAAACAAGCGTTAGAGTTAGGCTTGATTGACTGCATCAGTACCAGTGATGAGTATGTAACAAATGCTTGTAAGAATAGAGAAGTCTTGGCAGTTCATTACGTTAAAAAGAAAAAACTGTCGGATAAATTGGCGGGTGCCGCTGCGCAATCGGCGGACAGTGTGTTGATGAAGATGATCAGTCGTGGTCAACGACCGATTGTATAATCGTTCCGTATACAATGATGAAAAGGTCGCTTTTGATGCGGCCTTTTTTGCACTTAAAATACAATGAGGTTGATAATGATTCGTGTTTGATTTATTGTTATGTTAATTCATTTTAATGGTTGAACGACTATGTACGTGTGTATTTGTCATGCTGTTACTGACAAAAATATTGAAAATGCGGTAGATAATGGTGCAGTAACCATGAAACAACTAACCAAAGAGCTTAAAGTCGGTTCGCAGTGCGGTCAGTGCTGTTCATGCGTTAAGACACGATTAAGTAAACGTCTGTATCAAATTGCAGAAGCTCAACCGGCTGTGGCATAAACCGTCGCTAAATACCTTCCACAGAATTACTACCTATACCTTGTTGCTTTATTCAACGCCGACTACCTTTAATGAGACTACAGTCTGATAATAAGGATAAGGAATGAAAGGCAAGACAAGGGTACTCACCGCGTTAAATCAAATACTCATGTTAGAGTTAACCTCAATAAATCAATTTTTCCTACATGCTCGGATGTTTAAAAACTGGGCTTTACAAAGACTTGACGAAAAAGCCTACAAAAAATCTATTAAAGACATGAAACAAGCCGATAAAATAATTGAAAGAATACTGTTTCTTGAAGGGTTACCAAACTTACAGCAGTTGGGACGATTACGTATCGGCGAGCATACCGCAGAGATGCTTGAATGTGATTTAGACTTTGAAACAGAGCAAGTTGCAGCGCTTCGAGCGGCAATTGCGTTATGTGAAAGCGAAGAAGATTATGTGAGCCGCGACCTGTTAGAAAAAATTCTTATCGTAGAAGAGGATCATATTGATTGGATTGAAGCCCAACAGTACCTTATCGCAAATACCGGTATTGAGAATTATCAGCAATCGATGATGGAGAGTTAACATGCAAGGCAAACAATTGGTGATAGATAAATTGAACAAGCAGTTGACGTTAGAGTTAACCTCCATGGATCAATACCTTGCTCACTCTAAAATGTATGAAGATTGGGGAATTGAAAAGCTGCATGAAAAGTTAGCACATGAATATGAAGAGGAACTCGACCACGCAAAGCGTCTAGTTGAAAGAATTCTTTTTTTAGAAGGTAAGGCTGATACCGTCTCACGAGCAGATGTTCATGTTGGTGATAATGTGAAACAGATGCTTGAAAATGATCTCAATGCTGAACGTATTGTCGCAGCCAGTTTGAGAGAGATCATTGGCATCTGTGAACAAGAGAAAGACTACGTAAGTAGAGGGATTCTTGAAGATTTATTAGATGACACTGAAATGGATCACATCTATTGGCTAGAGCAGCATTTAGGCTTGATTGATAGGGTTGGGTTGCAAAACTATATTCAATCGCAGATGGGGACTAAATAAGACTGTTCTTTAAAGCAAGCCAGTTAGTGCTAACTGGCTTGCTGTTGATTAGTCTAGCGTAAACTCTTTAGATAAGTGGTGAGCTAAGTATTTAAACATATTAAAAACGGCGGTGGTTTTTTCTGTAGGTATCCCTTGTTCGGATAGAAAATAATCCCCTTTAAAAATCAAAACATCATCTCGCTCTTCAACACTGGTTGCGCGCATTCCTTCTAAATAGTTCTCATGCTCTTGTATGATTTGATTAGCGACCATAAGAAGGTCGAATTCCGATATGTTTTTTTTAGTCGTCATGGTAGCTTCATTCTTTAATAGGATGTCTGTTAGCGATGAGTGTAAACAGGCGAGTGCGCAACTTCAAACAGATTTGCTGTTTTTAAAAGCAAAAAGCCATCAAAAATCAAAAATAGTGTGATGGAATGCAAAGTTCATACACATTTAGTGGTTTAGCGACTATTGCCGTGACTAAGATACCGCTCTATTTTAATCAATTATTAGCCTAAATATGTTGCATTTCGGTTAATGAAGCAGTTAAAAGCTATTCTATTTATCTCTTTTCTTGAAAAATTAGTTGATCTTGAGTTAGAGTCGCACGATATTGAATTAAGGTTACTGCGTCATTCAGACGGCAGTAAAGAAATTATTGCGTTGTTGAAAGCACGAGGACGTCAGCGAATTTATGGGTAAATCTCTAGTTATAGTGGAGTCACCAGCCAAGGCAAAAACAATTAATAAATACTTGGGCAAGGACTTCATTGTTAAATCCAGTGTCGGTCATGTTCGTGATTTACCGGTTGGTGCAAGTAATAATGGAAAGAAAGCGACGCCAATCTCTACCAAAGGGATGAGCCCTGAAGAGAAGGCTAAAATAAAAGCCAAGAAAGATCGTAAATCACTTATCAATAAAATGGGTGTAGACCCATACAATAGCTGGGAAGCGAATTACCAAATTCTTCCAGGCAAAGAGAAAGTGGTTGCCGAGCTACAAAAATTGGCCAAAGACGCAGATTATGTCTATCTCGCAACCGATTTGGACCGCGAAGGGGAAGCCATTGCTTGGCACCTGCGGGAGATCATTGGTGGTGATGAGCAGAGATACAAACGAGTTGTTTTTAATGAAATTACCCAAAATGCTATCCAACAAGCATTTGAAACACCGGGTGAGTTAAATATCGATGGTGTAAATGCGCAGCAAGCACGACGTTTCTTAGACCGAGTTGTTGGTTTCATGGTCTCTCCACTGCTGTGGAAAAAAGTGGCACGCGGTCTTTCTGCTGGACGAGTTCAATCTGTAGCAGTAAAAGTATTGGTAGAGCGCGAGCGCCAAATCAATGCATTTATTCCAGAAGAGTTCTGGGATATTCATGCAGATACACTCACCGCTGGTAAAGAGAACTTCCGAATTCAGGTTGCTCAAAAAGAGGGCTTACCATTTAAGCCGCTTAACCAAACTGAAGCGGATAGTGCGGTATCGGTGCTTGAGAATGCCCAATATGAAGTGTGTAAGCGTGAAGACCGCCCAACCAAGAGCAAACCGTCTGCACCGTACATCACATCGACTCTTCAACAAGCAGCAAGTACTAGACTAGGTTATGGCGTTAAGAAGACCATGATGCTTGCACAGCGTTTATATGAAGGTGGTTACATTACCTACATGCGTACTGACTCAACGAACTTGAGCAAAGACGCTGTAGAAGCTGCGCGTGAATTTATCAGTAGCGAGTATGGAGAGAACTATCTTCCTCCTGCAGCGATTACTTATAGCAGCAAGGGTAATGCCCAAGAGGCTCACGAAGCGATCAGACCTTCAAGTGTTGAGGTCAAATCTGATGACCTTCAGAATATGGACCCAGATGCCCATAAATTGTACAGCTTAATTTGGAATCAGTTTGTTGCTTGTCAGATGGTACCGGCTCAATATGACTCGACCACGGTCAGCGTGAAAGCGGATGAGTATACCTTAAAGGCAAAAGGGCGAATCTTACGTTTTGATGGTTGGACTCGTGTGCAACGCCCAATGGGAAAAAACGAAGATCAAATTCTTCCTGCAATCAAGGTAGGCGATACATTGTCACTATCTAGCCTTGACCCTAAGCAGCATTTCACTAAGCCGCCAGCGCGCTTTACAGAAGCTGCATTGGTTAAAGAATTAGAGAAGAAAGGGATTGGCCGACCTTCAACATACGCATCAATTATATCAACCATTCAAGATCGTGGTTATGTGCGTGTTGAACAGCGCCGTTTCTATGCTGAAAAAATGGGTGAAATCGTGACTGACCGTTTGGACCAGAGTTTCTCTGAGCTAATGGATTATGATTTTACTGCCCATATGGAAGGGGATCTTGACCAAATTGCTGAAGGTCATGAAAACTGGAAAGTCGTGCTGGATAAGTTTTTCTCTAACTTTACCGATAAGCTTAAAACAGCCGAGCTGGATGAAGAAGAAGGTGGGATGCTGCCAAATAATATCGTAGAAACCGATATTAAGTGTCCAACCTGTGAACGTCATATGGGCATTCGTACTGCTTCGACTGGAGTATTTCTTGGGTGTTCAGGTTATGCTTTACCGCCAAAAGAGCGTTGTAAGAAAACCATTAACCTTGGTGATGAAGAAGGCGTAATAAACGTACTCGAAGAGGATGTTGAAACCGCAGCATTACGCGCCAAAAAGCGTTGCCCGAAATGTGAAACGGCAATGGATGCTTATCTGATTGACCAAGACCGTAAATTGCATGTATGTGGTAATAACCCGAACTGTGATGGTTATGTGGTTGAACACGGTGAGTTTAAGGTTAAAGGCTATGATGGCCCCGTTGTTGAGTGTGACAAATGTGGCTCAGATATGGAGCTGAAAAACGGTCGTTTCGGTAAGTACATGGATTGCACATCTGAAGAGTGTAAAAACACTCGTAAAATCCTTAAAAATGGGGATGTTGCTCCCCCTAAAGAGGACCCAGTACATTTACCTGAGTTGACTTGCGAAAAATCAGACGCGTATTTCGTGCTTCGTGATGGCGCATCTGGTCTGTTCTTAGCGGCAAGCACATTCCCGAAATCTCGTGAAACTCGTGCACCGTTAGTGTCTGAGTTAGTTCGTTTTAAAGATCGAATTTCTGACAAGTTTGTTTATTTAACAACCGCGCCTCAGAAAGATCCTGATGGTCTACCTGCAGTTGTTCGTTTTAGTCGTAAATCGAAAGAGAACTACATACGCACTGAAGTCGATGGAAAACCGACGGGGTGGACAGGGCTGTATATCGATGGAAAATGGGCAATTACAGATAAACGTAAAAAGCCCAAAAAAGCAGAAAAGAAGAAGTAATTCACAGCGTGAATAATTGAAAAGAGCAACCTTAGGGTTGCTCTTTTTTTGTTTTGAAATTGACCACATAAATTGAGCATTTTTAACAATAAATACCGGAGTTATTGTATAAATAGAACTAGAATTAGTGAGAAAGAATAAGATAACGCTCCGCTCTTTTGCAAGCGTTGTACCTAGGTTGATTACAAGAGCAATCAAATATGCGAAATATAGTTTGGCTTTCTGTCTGTGTATCAATAGCAATGAGTGGCTCAGTGTGGGCTGAAGAGCATGTTGGAACGAAAAGCTCAAAACTTGGCTGGAGTGCACTTATTGGGGTAGCAAACACCAAAATTGAGTATGAAGAGCACGATTCTAAAATTGAGGAACCGGCTTTGCATATTGGTTTAGGCTATCGAATGAATCCGTTTTTTGCGCTGGACATCGATCTGAACTGGATTGATGCGGAAGAGAACAAATCAGACATATTATTAACCCAAACCTCTTTGTCGGCTCGCGGGGTTTGGCCAGTAACGGACTCATTTGAAGCATGGGCTAAAATAGGGCTTGTTTATGGAGAGTACAAAGTCACTCATGATATTAACCCAACAGCAAAAGGCAGCGCTACCTCACTGGTTTCAGCCATTGGTGGGGACTATTATGTCACCCCATCAATTTTCGTACGGGCTCAATACACAAGCCATCACTACGAAGATATTTCTGGGGATGCAGTTGGAGTGAGTCTGGGTTATCTCTTCTAAATAGTCAGCTTAGAGTGGAAGACCACTGTGAAAGCGAAACTCACTGTCAGGGCGATTAACCAGTTCAGCTTCTGCGCTCGCCAGTGCCTCTACTCGCTCAGAGATGTCACTCGTTCCCGCGACATCTTGAGCCAGCTGTAAATAGTCTTGATAGTGTCGAGCTTCAGAACGCAGCAGAGAGATATAAAACTGCTTTAGCTCATCATCTAAGTGTGGCGCTAATTTTGCAAATCGTTCGCAAGATCGGGCTTCAATCAATGCACCAATGATCAATTTATCAATCAAAGTTGCAGGTTCATAGGTTCTCACTTGCTTCATGAGCCCTTTCGCATAGGTACCAGCGGACAAACTGTAATAGTCGATATCCCGATCCTTCATAATATCAAGTACTTGCTCAAAGTGGTGAAACTCTTCCTTGATTAAACGAACCATTTTTTCAATTAAGTCTTGTCCGTACACTACCTCTTCTTTGACGGTTAATGCTGCACTTTGCATGCGTTTTTTTTCAGGAAATACGGTATCAAATTGTTTGCGATAAACATAATCTTCGTAGGGTTTGGACCACTCTAACAGGGTTAGGCCACTCTCTTTATCAACGGCATATTTTCGGATCAACCACATAGCCGTCTGGCTTGCTTTAAGTTCACAGTTACAGTGGTCTACAAGAAGCGTGGTTAAGTTTTCTGGTTGCTTAGCTAATGTTATCCATGAATCTGGAGTTTCACAATGTAAGAAGCTGTGAACGGGAGCGAGGAGATCGGCAATCATTTGGGATTCTGTATTCATTTAGGTTCATTTAACCGCAAAATTGAAACAGGCTGCAATAAGCAGCCTGTTAGGAATAATTGAAAGGAATTTACCATTTTTTCTTTGGCTGGAACAGCGCGTCAATATCATCCTCTTTTTCTTCTTCAATGATGGCATCATCACGCTCTTTTTTTGATTTGTTATTGAGTTCATCAAGCATCGACTCTAAGTGTGCTCTTGCCTTATTTGAGTAAGAGTCATTTTTTACTGTTAATGCGTCAATACCTTTTTTGAGTAACTGTTTTGCGGTGCCTGATTGACCTCGCGCGATCGCATCTTTAGAGCGCTTAATAACATTTTCAATATTAATACGAATTTGGAAGGTTTCCAGTCGCGCATTCTCAGTCACAAACACTTGTGTATTGACACGACCTTTTTTATGCTCAGCGCGCAAAATCTCTCTTAATCGTTTAACAAGCTTTAGCATATTGATGGCTTGCTGATCATTGGTCGGTGATTTAAAAGAGGTGCTATCACCACCAGCGTAGTTATTTTGCAGTTGGTCAAATTGACTTTGCATATTAATCATACGCTGCTCATACGATTTATTTGTCGGTGCCAGGTCCGAAATCGCTTTTAACGCGTCAAGAATTCTCTGGTTTAATGAGAGAAGCAGTTCTTTACTAAATGGAAATTGATGCGCATGACCAATCAACTCTTCCGTGGTCTCAATGATGGCATTGTATTTTGCAATTTCATGTTTGGCTGCAGATTCAATACGCGTGCGATATTGAACAATAATATTGTAACCAATGATTAGCGCAAAAAGCAGGCCGAATAATCCAAGTAATAAAGCTATATTCATATGAAACGTCTACATCCCATGCAGTTAGTGCAATATGTTAGAATACACTAACAAGTATATACGCGGTAGCAGATAATGATGATTTAGATAACGTCTTGAAGGATTAGTGATAACTATTTCAACTAATCTTGATATTCAATCCAAATAAATGTTTGAATATGAGATGGAAATAGTCCTTAGTGTCTAGAATAACCAAGAAAACTGAGTGGATTTTTGTTAGTTTAGTTAGATAGGTCAGTTTTGATGACGTTCATCAATGAAGGATGATGGGGTAAAAATGAAATTACAGCAGCTTAGATACATAGTAGAAGTTGTTAACCATAATTTGAATGTATCCTCAACCGCTGAGAATCTTTATACCTCTCAACCAGGGATCAGTAAACAAGTTCGACTCTTGGAAGATGAACTTGGGGTACAAATCTTCGAACGTAGTGGAAAACATCTTACCAAGGTCACGCCGGCAGGCCTTGATATTGTACGTATTTCTAGGGAGATTTTGTTTCGCGTAGAAAGTATTAAATCGGTGGCCAGCGAGCATACTCATCCTGATCTTGGTACGTTAAATATCTCTACTACTCATACGCAAGCTCGCTATGCACTTCCTGATGTGATTAAAGGATTCACTGCAAGATACCCTCGTGTCAGTTTAAATATGCATCAAGGCACACCAAGTCAAATGTCGGATGCTGTTGCAAAAGGAACCGCAGATTTTGCGATTGCTACTGAGGCCTTGCATCTTTACCATGATGCGATCATGCTTCCTTGTTATCATTGGAATCGTTCTATTGTTGTGCCAAAAGATCACCCATTAGCACAACTTGAAAGCGTCTCTTTAGAAGAGTTGGCGACATACTCCTTAGTGACTTACGTATTTGGCTTTACTGGTCGCTCAGAATTGGATGATGCTTTTGATAAATCAGGACTGACTCCTAAGATAGTATTTACTGCGACAGATGCTGATGTAATTAAAACCTACGTTCGATTAGGTATTGGTGTCGGGGTTATTGCCAGCATGGCGATTGATCCGGTGATGGACGCCGATCTGGTTGCGATTGATGCCAGTCATATTTTTAATGCCAGCACCACGAATATTGGTTTTAGAAAAGGAACCTTTTTACGTAGCTATATGTATGACTTTATGGAGCGTTTCGCACCGCACCTGACTAGACCGGTGGTTGAACAGGCTGTTGCTTTAAAGAATAACGACGAAATCGTTGAGATGTTCAAAGAGATGGTACTTCCTGTCCGATAAATGTGATTAACTTTCAATGAAAAACCTCTACAATAGCGCAGCATTGTATGAGGTTTTTTTTATGCTTAATCATTTCCACTCATTAGATTCCATTCTCTTTAAGCACCGCACTTTATGGCAGTTATCTCTTTACAGTCATTTAGACTATCCTTGGCGTGACACCTTACCCCAGCTGTGTGATTGGCTTGATGAGATGAGTGATGAGCAGTTAAATCAGTATAAAAATGATCCTCAGCGATTATCGAGCGCGATCACACCGTGGATCACTGAAGCCGACGCTTTGTACCGACTGACACAAGTGCCATCTGCCGCACTGCATCCTGTTGCTACGCCGCGGGGAATTGATTGCGGTATTCCAGGACGAAAATGGCAGCAGATTGAAGCGTTTGTAGCGGCAGTCGATAACCAATCTGAACACTGGTTAGAGTGGTGTGCTGGAAAAGGGTATTTAGGCCGATTACTCAGTGCGCAGCATCCCCGTCGCAAGGTGACCAGTGTCGAGTGGCAATCGACGCTTTGCGCTGATGGCCAAACTTATGCGGATTTACATCAACTGAATATGCAATTTGTTCAGGCCGATGCGTTAAAAAAAGAGACCCAACAGTACATTATACAAGATCAACACGCAGTCGCTCTGCATGCTTGCGGCGAGTTGCACACTCAGTTGTTGCAGTCCGTGGTGGTGACTGAGGCTAAGCAAGTCTCTATCTCACCTTGTTGTTACCATCTGATATCCCATGAACACTACTGTGGACTCTCTACGGCAGCACAAGAGACCCAGTTAACCTTAACCAAACGAGATTTGCGTCTGCCTCTGCAAGAGACAGTGACCGCAGGCAAGCGAACGCAACGTCACCGTATTACTGAAGTGACATATCGACTCGGCTTTGACGCTTTGCAGCGCACACTGTTTGAACCTTCAGAATACATGCCTGTACCCAGTATTAAGAAGTCGTTATTGGCTAATGGCTTTGAGGCTTTTTGCTACTGGGCGGCGAAGCAAAAAGGGTTAACCCTACCCAGTGATATTGATTTTAACTATTGGTTAGTTCAGGGAACAGGACGATTAAAGTTGGTCGATAGAATGGATCTGGTGCAGCTCGTTTTTAAACGTCCTTTAGAAATGTGGTTGGTGCTGGATAGAGCGCTCTATCTGCAAGAGTCTGGTTATGATGTCAAGGTAGCGACTTTTTGTCAGCGGCAATTTACCCCACGGAATATTATTATATCTGCAAAGAGGAGTGATTAAAGATGGAACTCAGTGTGTTGATCGCCATGGCATTGATTTTTTTAGGCTCTTTTATTCAGAGTTCTATCGGTTTTGGCTTAGCCATTGTTGCTGCGCCAATACTGTATCAAATCTCTCCTGATTATGTACCTGCACCGATAACGATTGTTGCTCTGTTTTTATCGATAATTAATGCTTATAAAAACAGATCCAACATCTCATTAGACGGGCTTTGGATGGCGATTGTAGGCCGAGTACCTGGGACACTAGCCGGGGGGGCTTTGTTGCTGTTTATTGATACGAAAACATTGTCATTATGGCTGGGAAGTACGGTGTTAATTGCGGTGGCAATCAGTCTATTACCTGTTAGAATCGCACCGACACCAAAAAAGATGATGGTGGCAGGTTTCTTCTCAGGATTCATGGGAACCAGTTCAGGAATTGGAGGACCTCCGATGGCGTTATTATTGCAGCATCAGGAAGGCAATTTAGTTAGAGCCAATCTCTCGGCTTTTTTTGTGGTGAGCTCAGTGTTATCCCTATTAGTTCAGGCGCCCATAGGGTATATGACGATGTACCACTTTATGTTGTCATTACCACTGTTGCCTGCTTCCCTGTTAGGGTATGTAGTGGCAATGTTCTACGTGGATAGGCTGTCTAAAGAGAAAATTCGAATCGCTTCATTGCTTATCTGCAGTCTCTCAGGGTTGACGGCAATTTTAACGGTATTGATATAGATATAGTCGAAAAAAAAGAGCTTCACGAGCTCTTTTTTGCAATTTAGAATTTCAGCTTAACTTGCATACCGACAAACTGATTGTCATAAGGAGCCCCGGCATCTAAAGCATAACTGGCGGCTTCTTGATTGTTAAACCATGGGGAGTAACTCATATTAACCTCTGTCTCTTCTCCCCACATCCCAGTAATCCAATAGTGAATATGGCCAACAGGGTTAAGAAAGAATAAGCTGACATCGCCCATCGTTTCGGAACCCATCACTTCGCCACCATCTGCCACAATATCTTGTTCAGTTCGGAACATCACTTCACCGACAACGGCACCAAAGAAAGGGGTGACAAATAGATCTTGTATTGAAGGAACTTCAGCAAACGCTTCTACTCCATACTCCCAAAAGAAAGTCGACATGGTGGCAGAGTATAAAAATGACTCAAACTCATTAAAACCAGAGTGTCTTGCCGCGGTATAATAAACGCCACCAAAATAGGGATGCATCACATAGTTTAAGAAATGCTCATCTTTATCCCATACAGGGCCTGCGGAAACATTATCTTTCCACTTCTGGCCTAATTTGCTTAGATCCCGATCATCTTCATCCCACTTGGTGATACTTTCAGGCAATAAAGTCATTAATCCCACAGTGGCAACACTTAAGCCTAAAATAGTATATGACTGCTCAAGTAGATAATCCCAATCTTTGCCATCGGAAATCTCAAGGTAACGAGGAATATTATTGGTATCAATATTCGGTGTTGGAGGAGGTGGCTTAGAACCGTCAAAATAGGTGTTGGAATTTTCCGAATATTTTGTGCAATAACTGCTGTAAATATCCCCTGTGCAATCGACTTGATAGGAGAATTCAATGTGACTGCTACCGGATGCGGATGCGGACGTTGAGAGAGTACACCCCAGTAGTAGTGCCGTAAGTCTTTTCTTACTCACAAGTTTTGCCCCTAATCGAAATATTTTAAGCTGAATAGCTGATCTGGTTCACAATTRTCCACTAATTGATGGACGATGTAAAAATATATATTTTTATAAATAGTTCTAATCGCTTTGGTGCAGGCACCATTTATTAACGCCTTGAAGAGCGTAGGTAACATTTTGCAAAATAACAAAAAAGCCGTGTCTGAGTTATGATAAATTATACTAATACCAAAGGTTCATACCAATAGGGGAGTTGTATGCTGAAGATTGCAATGATTAGCACAGGTGAAGAGGT
Source organism: Aliivibrio kagoshimensis (assembly GCF_050337105.1). Taxonomy (NCBI): domain Bacteria; kingdom Pseudomonadati; phylum Pseudomonadota; class Gammaproteobacteria; order Vibrionales; family Vibrionaceae; genus Aliivibrio; species Aliivibrio kagoshimensis. Next base: position 11,708 of record NZ_JAKJSQ010000009.1, on the reverse strand, counting down.
TCTCTACGGAGATATTGTGGATACCAATGCAGCTTGGTTATCGAGAGTTTTTTATCAGCATGGCTTCGCGATTACGCATCGTTCAACTATTGGTGACAATATAGAAGCAATCCAGCAGGAGATCGCCCATTTAAGCCACGGCTATGATATTGTTATTGTCAACGGTGGTTTAGGGCCGACGACGGATGATTTAAGTACCACCGCTGCAGCGAAAGCGGCGGGGGTTGGGTTGATTCTTTCTCCTCTTTGGCTCGAGAGAATGCAGTTACGATATCGTGAACTGGGTCGAGAGATGCCTGAGTCAAACCTAAAGCAAGCGATGTTACCTGAAGGGGCAAATCTAGTCGATAACCCTATTGGAACGGCTTGTGGTTACTATATGACACTCAATCGAGCCACTCTGTTTTTTACTCCTGGAGTGCCGAAAGAGTTTAAGATGATGGTAGAAGATCAGATTATTCCTAGACTTCAGCAGTGGAATGAGAACATTGCGGCTAGAGAGTGCAGTCGATTATTTACTTTTGGTCTGTCAGAATCAGGTATTAATGACCAACTGGCTGAAATTCAACTTCCTTCTGACTATGAGATTGGGTATCGCTCCTCACTGCCTTTCATTGAGGTGAAGTTATTTGGCCCCAAGGGAGATGATGTCAGGATCAGAATACTTGAATCAATGTACAGCAAACTGAGTGAGAATGTCGTCAGTGTTAATGAACCCATGTTGGATAACACGGCCGAGCTTCTGTCCGATTTAGCGTTGAAAATTACTATCGCTGAACAAGCAACGGGGGGGTGGTTAACTAATTGGGTACATGAAAATGAAAAATTCAGAGCAGCATTAAAGCAGGGCTGGGTATTGTCGACACAAGTAGAGCAAAATTTGGCTGACCAAGACCCATTAGCAGCAGCCCTTGCCTTAGCGGCGGCGACAAGAGAACGTACACAGACGGACATCGGTCTATCTTCTGGATTGATAATTGATGGTGAGGTCGCAGTGGCGCTATCAACGGAGTATGGAGAGTGGGGGCAGCTGGTATCATTACGACGTGATTACGACTACAACGATATGCGCAGTGTCGTTTCTGCATTGATGCTAGATATGTTGAGGCGTTGTTTAGAAAGAAAGCCGTTGTTTGGCCAGTATGAGTCGATTAAGCGTCTGTCGGAGATATATGTCCCTCCGACGAAATTTAAGCTAATATTTTAACCACTTCATATTTTACATTATCGATTACGAGGTCGGTGTTTGCTTTGCATGAGCAGGGCAAAATCTCCCCTTGATTTAAGAAGGCGAGAGGAGCCTGAAGGTACTCGACCTCTCCTGAAATCAAGGTACAACGACAGGCTCCGCAGTGACCATCTCGACAATGATACTCTGCTTGAATACCATTCGCCTCCATGGTCTCTAACAGAGTCTTATGTTCACTGCGAGTATGCAGAGTCGTAATACGGTTAATGTGAAGCTGCATTAGAGTTCAAAGTCCTCGAGATCGTCCATACTGACTTCATTATCAATCTGACCAACTAAATATGAACTGATTTCAGCTTCTTGAGGGGCAACTTGAACATTATCAGAAGATAACCAAGTATTGATCCATGGAATTGGATTCTGAGTTGCCTCTGGGTAAGCGGTAGAAAGTCCAACAGCTTGCATACGTAGGTTAGTAATATACTCAACGTACTGACATAAGATCTCTTTATTTAATCCGATCATTGACCCATCTTTAAATAGGTAATCTGCCCACTCTTTTTCTTGTTCTGCTGCAGCTTTAAACAGATCAAAACAATCTTGTTCACACTCTTTAGCGATTTCAACAAACTCGGGGTCGTCTTGGCCTGTACGAAGCAGGTTGAGCATGTGTTGAGTGCTGGTTAAATGTAGCGCTTCATCACGAGCGATAAGTTTAATGATCTTAGCATTACCTTCCATCAATTTGCGTTCGGCAAAAGCAAAAGAGCAAGCAAAACTAACATAGAAACGAATCGCTTCGAGTGCATTCACTGACATTAAACAGAGGTATAGTTTCTTTTTCAACTCACGAAGTTTTACCGTGACGGTTTGCCCATTAACGGTATGCTCACCTTCACCTAAGCGGTGGTAATCGCTAGTCGCATGGATAAGGTCATCATAATAATGTGCGATATCACCCGCACGTTTTAATATCTCTTCATTTTCAACGATGTCATCAAAAACCGTGGCTGGATCGTTCATGATATTGCGAATAATATGCGTGTATGAGCGAGAGTGGACGGTTTCAGAGAATGACCAAGTTTCAATCCAAGTCTCAATTTCTGGTAGCGATACCAGAGGTAATAGAGCAACATTGGGGCTGCGTCCTTGAATCGAATCAAGCAGGGTTTGGTACTTTAAATTACTGATGAAGATGTGCTGCTCGTGGGCAGGAAGGTTATGGTAATCGATCCGATCCGATGACACATCAACTTCTTCAGGGCGCCAGAAAAACGAAAGCTGCTTCTCGATTAACTTTTCAAATATTTCGAATTTCTGTTGGTCGTAACGTGCCACATTGACAGACTGGCCGAGAAACATCGGTTCTTTAAGTTGGTCATTTTTTGTTTGGCAAAAAGTGCTATAAGCCATGGTAACCTCAATAACATAAGGGAGCCTAATGGTGCTCCCTTTTACAATTAATTAAATCTTACAAGATTCGCAATCGTCTGCTGCGGCAGTAATGTCGCCTTGCGCGTCACTGGCACCATCACGAGTGTTATGGTAATAAAGCGTTTTGAGCCCCATTTTATAGGCAGAAAGCAGATCTTTTAACAGCAACTTCATTGGTACTTTGCCGTTTGGCTGGACACTTGGGTCATAATTGGTGTTCGCTGAAATCGCTTGGTCGACAAATTTCTGCATTAAACCAACTAACTGTATATAACCGTCATTTGAACCGATGTTCCACAGCAACTCATACTCATTTTTCAAGTTGAGGAAATCAGGAACCACCTGTTTCAAAATGCCATCTTTTGATGCTTTTACCGACACAAAACCGCGTGGAGGCTCAATGCCATTTGTGGCGTTTGAGATTTGTGATGACGTTTCTGATGGCATTAATGCGGACAGTGTTGAGTTACGCAGGCCGTAGGTCTGAATATCACTACGCAATGTCTCCCAATCAAGATGCAGTGGCTCATCACAGATCTTATCAAGCTCCGCTTTATAGGTATCGATAGGCAAGATGCCTTTTGAGTAGGTAGTCTCTTTAAATAGAGGACAAGCACCTTGCTCTTTGGCCAGGTTGACTGACGCTTTTAGTAGATAGAACTGAATCGCTTCAAACGTCTTATGCGTTAGACCGTTCGCGCTGCCGTCTGAGTATTTCACCCCATTTTTCGCTAGGTAGTAAGCGTAGTTAATGACACCAACCCCTAACGTTCGGCGATTCATGGTCGCTTTACGAGCCGCAGGCAGAGGGTAGTCTTGATAATCAAGCAGAGCATCCAGTGCACGGACCGTCAACTCAGCCAACTCTTCGAGTTCATCTAATGAATCAATGGCACCTAAGTTGAATGCAGATAGAGTACACAATGCAATTTCACCGTTATCATCTTCAACATTACTCAATGGTTTCGTTGGAAGTGCAATTTCCAAACATAAATTCGATTGACGAATTGGTGCAACAGCAGGGTCGAATGGACTGTGCGTATTACAATGGTCAACATTTTGAATGTAGATACGGCCAGTTGATGCTCGCTCTTGCATTAAGAGAGAGAATAGGTCAATCGCTTTAATGGTTTTACGTTTGATTGAACTGTCTTGTTCGTAGGCTAGGTATAAACGCTCGAATTCATCTTGATCAGCAAAGAAAGCGTCGTATAAGCCAGGGACATCCGATGGTGAAAATAAGCTGATTTCTCCACCTTTAATTAGGCGAGTGTACATAAGCTTATTGATTTGAACACCGTAATCCATATGACGAACACGGTTCTCTTCTACACCACGGTTGTTCTTGAGTACTAATAGAGATTCAACTTCACCGTGCCAAATTGGGTAGAACAGAGTAGCTGCACCACCACGTACGCCACCTTGAGAGCAACACTTAACCGCGGTTTGGAAGTATTTGTAAAATGGAATACACCCAGTATGGAACGCCTCGCCGCCACGAATTTCGGAACCCAGAGCACGAATACGGCCTGCATTGATGCCGATACCTGCGCGTTGAGATACGTAACGGACAATTGAGCTGGCAGTGGCATTAATAGAGTCTAAGCTGTCGTCACACTCGATAAGAACACATGAGCTGAACTGACGCGTTGGAGTGCGCACACCAGCCATAATAGGCGTAGGTAGTGATATTTTGAAGAGTGAAGCCGCGTCATAGAAGCGCTTAATATAGTCTAAGCGACTCTCTTTTGGGTATTTAGCAAATAGACAGGCAGCAATCAATATATAGAGGAACTGAGCACTTTCAAAGATTTCACCCGAGACTCGGTTTTGAACAAAGTACTTTCCTTCCAGCTGTTTTACCGCAGCGTAAGAGAAGTTCATATCACGATTGTGATCAATAAATGAGTCTAATAAAGCAAACTCTTCCGATGAATAATCTTCAAGTAGATGACGATCATATTTACCCATCTCAACCAATTTTGTCACATGGTTAAGGAGCGTTGGCGCTTCAAATTGACCGTAAGCTTTTTTACGCAGATGAAATATAGATAAACGTGCAGCGAGATATTGATAATCAGGCGTCTCTTCAGAGATAAGATCAGCGGCAGATTTGATGATAGTTTCATGGATATCAGAGGTATTCATACCGTCGTAAAATTGAATGTGGGACTTCAATTCAACTTGAGAGACAGAGACATTATTCAGTCCTTCTGCTGCCCAATCGATAACACGGTGGATCTTCTCAAGATCAATGTTCTCTTTTTTTCCATTGCGCTTAGTAACGGTAAGCTGTTGGTTCATTTTTGTGTTTCCCTAACGTAACTGCGTACGGCCATATTGTTGTAAGTTTATGTATTATTGGCTACGAAAATGTGAACTACTTCACCATAATTGTAGTAGAAGAAAAATCTCTAAAACACTACATGTAGGGGTAGCTCATCAAGTTGGTTACAAGATAGAGGTAAAGTTGATATTTATCAAGTAACAGAATTATGTAAAAGTTGTGGATAAAAATTTTTTTCAAAGGGAAGTAAGTAGACGCTACTCGGTACAATTCAGAGATTACTTGATGTCGTGGGATGTGACACTTTTTATCGTACAGTATTAGGAAGGAGTAAAAAAATATTTTGCTTGATCTTTACATTTGAAGCGGGATCAAAAGTTGAATCTTATCGATAAGATTATTGCCAATTATTTGACCTGAAACCGAATAAAAAGGGGATCAAATAATTGACAGTGGAATGCGAATATGGCTGTTGATATTAAGCTATTTATTCGTATGAACAATATAATTTACATCAACACTGTGACCTAATTTATAGGTGTCAGTTAACGGATTATAATGAAGGCCGGTGATCGCTTGTTCTGATAGAGGTGTGGCATCGATCATTTTAAGCATTTCTGAAGGACGGATAAACTTCTGATGATCGTGAGTACCTTCAGGCACTAACTTAAGTAGCTTCTCTGCACCGACAATGGCAAACAGGTAGGATTTTACATTTCGATTGAGCGTAGAAAAGAAGACGTGTCCGCCGGGTTTAACCATATTGGCACAAGCAGCAATGACCGAAGCGGGATCAGGAACGTGCTCTAGCATCTCCATGCAAGTAATGACATCGTACTGTTCAGGATTCTGTTGAGCATGCTCCTCAGCAGTCGATTGTATATAGTCTAAAATCGTGCCTGTCTCTAAAGCGTGTAGTCTAGCGACTGTTAATGGCTCTTTTCCCATATCCAACCCGGTGACAACAGCACCATGTTTAGCCATGCTTTCTGCAAGGATGCCACCACCACAACCCACATCAAGTACTTTTTTACCGAATAGGCCGTTGGCGCGCTCTAATACAAAATTTAGCCGGAGTGGATTAATTTGATGCAAAGGTTTAAATTCACCTTCAAAGTCCCACCAGCGCGATGCCATGTCTTCAAATTTCTTAATTTCAGCGGGATCGACATTCAACGGCTTATTCATAAATTATTTCCTATGTAATTATCACGGTATTATAACTAAAGTGGTGCAAAAATCAGCTAACAATATGAGCAAAAAATAATTTATGCTGATGAAAAAGAGTGGCTAATTTTCAAACAATTAACTGCGTAATATCGCTTTTTAACCAATTTGAGTGTGATTTGAGCCATATTTCAATGAATAATTGAGATTAGAAAGCCAAAAGTACATGAAAGAGCTGCGGAGTGATAGAGAGGTGTGGTATATTCCCCCTCCTTGCACGTATTATTTTATACGACAGAATGATTGAGGGATATTGGCTCTATGAGCGATCTTGCTAGAGATATCACGCCCGTTAATATAGAAGACGAGCTTAAAGGTTCTTACCTAGACTACGCGATGTCAGTCATCGTGGGTCGTGCCCTTCCAGACGTACGTGATGGCCTAAAACCAGTACACCGTCGCGTGTTATTCGCGATGAACGTATTAGGCAATGATTGGAACAAACCATATAAAAAATCGGCACGTGTTGTTGGCGATGTTATCGGTAAATATCACCCCCATGGTGATAGTGCGGTTTACGATACTATTGTACGTATGGCACAGCCTTTCTCACTTCGCTATATGCTTGTTGATGGCCAAGGAAACTTCGGTTCCGTTGATGGCGATTCAGCAGCGGCAATGCGTTATACCGAAATTCGCATGGCAAAAGTAGCGCATGAGCTACTGGCCGATCTTGATAAAGAGACGGTGGATTACGTACCTAACTATGATGGTACTGAACTGATCCCTGAAGTCATGCCAACCAAAATACCTAATCTGCTAGTGAATGGTGCATCTGGTATTGCTGTGGGTATGGCGACAAATATTCCACCCCATAATTTAGGTGAAGTCGTCAATGGCTGTTTAGCTTTTATTGATAATGAAGAGATCACTATCGAAGAGCTAATGGAATTCATTCCAGGCCCTGACTTCCCAACAGCTGCATTAATCAGTGGCCGTAAAGGCATTATTGACGCCTATAACACTGGGCGCGGTAAAGTCTACATGCGCTCAAAAGCTGAGATTGAAATGGACAAGAAAGGTCGTGAGACCATTATTGTTCATGAGATCCCGTATCAGGTGAACAAAGCTCGTCTGATCGAAAAAATTGCGGATCTCATTAAAGACAAAAAAATCGAAGGCATCAGTGCACTTCGAGATGAGTCTGATAAAGATGGAATGCGTATTGTTATTGAATGTAAGCGTGATGCAGTTGGTGAAGTGGTTCTAAATAACCTCTATTCACAAACTCAACTGCAAACGACATTCGGCATCAATATGGTGGCGTTAGATCATGGCCAGCCAAAACTGTTCAACCTAAAAGAGATGTTGAAATGTTTTGTCAATCACCGCCGTGAAGTTGTGACTCGTCGTACCATTTTTGAATTGCGTAAAGCGCGTGACCGTGCACATATCCTTGAGGCATTGGCGTTAGCATTAGCAAATATCGATGACATCATCGAGCTGATTCGAAATGCTGCAACTCCTGCAGATGCTAAAGCAGGTTTGATTGCTAGAGGTTGGAATTTAGGAAATGTTGCTGCCATGCTTGAACGTGCTGGTGATGATGCAGCACGTCCAGACTGGTTACAGCCTGAATATGGTATTCGTGAAGGTCAATACTTCTTAACTGAACAGCAAGCTCAAGCGATTCTTGAGCTTCGTCTACACCGTTTAACCGGTTTAGAGCATGAGAAGATTGTTGATGAGTATAAAGAACTGCTAGAAGAAATTGCAGAATTACTGCGTATTTTAGGAAGTTCAGAGCGTTTAATGGAAGTTATTCGTGAAGAGTTAGAGTTAGTGAAAACCAACTTTAATGATGCTCGTCGTACTGAAATTACAGCGGCAACCCACGATATTGACTTGGAAGATCTGATCAACCAAGAAGATGTTGTTGTGACGCTTTCTCACGAAGGCTATGTTAAATACCAAGTACTAAGTGACTATGAAGCTCAGCGTCGTGGTGGTAAAGGTAAAGCAGCGACTCGAATGAAAGAAGAAGATTACATTGAGAAGTTGTTGGTAGCGAATACCCATGACTCAATTTTGTGCTTCTCGACTCGTGGCCGCATGTACTGGCTGAAAGTGTATCAACTTCCATTAGCCAGCCGAACTGCTCGAGGCAAGCCAATTGTCAACCTGTTACCTTTAGAAGAGGGTGAGCGTATTACTGCAATCCTGCCAGTTAAAGAGTACACAGAGGATAAATTCGTATTCATGGCAACCGCTGATGGTACGGTTAAGAAAACACCACTGACGGACTTCAGCCGTCCTCGTAGCGCAGGTATTATTGCCGTGAACTTACGCGACGGTGACTCCCTAATTGGTGTTAATATTACCACTGGTAATGATGACATTATGTTGTTCTCTAAAGCAGGTAAAGTTGTACGCTTTGTCGAAGAACAAGTTCGTGGTATGGGTCGAACCGCTGCAGGTGTACGTGGAATCAAGTTGAAAGATGACGATAAAGTGGTCTCTCTAATTGTTCCTCAAACCGACGGTGATATCTTAACTGTGACTGAAAACGGTTACGGTAAACGTACTATTCAATCTGAATACCCAGCGAAGAGTCGAGCGACTCAAGGTGTGGTATCCATTAAAGTTTCTGAGCGAAACGGAAGCGTAGTGGGTGCGGTTCAGGTTGATGAAGGCGACGAATTTATGATGATCACCAATGGCGGTACGCTAGTAAGAACGCGTGTCTCTGAGGTCAGTCAAGTCGGTCGAAATACTCAAGGTGTGACACTGATTCGTACAACAGAAGGTGAACTGGTTGTTGGTCTTCAACGTATTGAAGAGCTGGAAGAGGAATTACTACCTGACAATATCGACGGAGAAGGTGATGCTAGCCTCAACGCTGATATTGAAGAGATGAATGACTCTGAAATTGACCCAGAAACGCCAACGGAAGAGTAGTTGAGCAGTTATTCGTAACTGTAAAATCTTCTTATAAAACGCAGCCTTACTAGGCTGCGTTTTTTATTGCCGCAGCATCGCACATTTAGTGTAATAAAAAAGAATAAAGCTGTGATCTCGATTCAAGGAAAAAAAGGGAGCTAAAAAAAGCCAAAATTCAGATGATAAAATCTTTTGTGTCAGTTAACTGTTAATTCTAGGCGTGATGCTTAAAAATGATATAAGCAACACTCGTCAGGGGTGCTTAATGAAAGGTGAAAAACCAATGCAAAACTTGGACTTAATTGTTAACCAATGGAAAGAAGACTTTCGAAATAAAGTACGCCAAACAGAAGAGAGAGGTATTCGCTCAGTTCTAACGGCAGAAGAGTTCACTGAACTTGAGAATGCATGGGTAGCTTTAAAGGTCTGGAAAAACCGAAATCAGCATTAAACCCTCTCCTTTTTGAACTGCCACACCTGATATCACCCATTTCATACCCATACCGTACTGCTTTATTGAGTATGGTTTTCATTTTTCTTTGCTTGTTGCTGCTTGCCTAGGTATCCTAGAGCCAAATTATTATTATTAAAAACAGTTTTATTAACAAGGTTGAACTGCAGTTGTGTTGTACTGTTTTTATTAAGGAAAAGAAGTAATCATGGTGAAAGTTAGAGCTCGAATTGAGCTTAAAGTTGGCCAGAATAGCAATATCCCTGCCGAAATGTTGTCATTCAAAGGCTTATCTACAGAGAAAGAACACGTTGCACTCGTTTTTAAACAAGCCGATCAACAGGAAACCATTCCGATTGTACGAATGCACTCTGAGTGTTTAACCGGTGACGTTTTTCACTCCTCCCGCTGTGATTGTGGTGAGCAGCTGGAAGAGACGATAGAGAAGATGGCTATTGAAGGTGGCGTCTTACTGTATCTCCGTCAAGAAGGTCGCGGTATTGGTCTCTACAACAAGTTAGATGCTTACAAGCTACAAAGTGAGGGTATGAATACCTATGAAGCCAATAATCATCTTGGCTTTGGTGACGATCTTCGTGACTTTAAAGAAGCGGCTGAAATGCTGAATGCGCTTAAGATTGATAAAGTTCGCCTGATTACTAATAATCCTAAGAAGATCACCGATATTCAAAACTATGGTATTGATGTTATTGAAGTCATCAATACTCATGTGCATGTGAAATCTGGTAACGAGAGTTATCTTGAAAGTAAAAAATCACATGGGAAACATCAACTGAACCTCCGTAAGCCAACGAATTAATTATTGAATAACCAGCCGAGCCTATTATGAGTTTACAGTGCAAAATCACTCCGGTAACGTCCTATCAACAGAACTGCTCTATTGTCTGGTGTGACGAGACAATGGATGGCGTTATTATCGACCCAGGTGGCGATGTGGCGCTTCTTTTAGAAACTATTGGTTCATTGGGTATTAATCTACGCCAGATCGTTCTTACCCATGGTCATCTTGATCATGTGGGCGGTACGATTCCTTTAAAAGAGGCGTTAAATGTTGACGTGTTCGGGCCTCATCAAGATGATCAGTTTTGGTTAGATTCGATGGAAGAGCAGAGCCGTCAGTTTGGCTTTGCTAAAACCGAGGCTTTTTTACCGACCCGCTGGCTTAAAGAGGGGGACATCATTACTTTCGGAAATCAAAAGCTTGATGTGTTTCATACTCCTGGGCATACCCCTGGTCACGTTATTTTGTTTAACCAACAGAGTAAACTGGCTTTTGTCGGTGATGTCCTATTTAAAGGTGGGGTAGGTCGCTCAGATTTTCCTTTAGGGGATCATCAACAGTTAATTACCTCGATCAAAACCAAGTTGTGGCCACTGGGTAATGATGTTCAATTTATTCCAGGACATGGTCCGGACTCAACATTTGGACATGAAAGATTGACCAATCCATTTGTTGCCGACGAGATGCCAATTTACTGATATTGATCTTAAAGTTAGAAAAAATGTAGGTATTGACTCAGTTTTGAGCTTAAGAGCTGAGTGAGACTACAAAAAGGTTCAAAAATTTGTTATAAAACGCTCTTACTTTTCCACCGCTGGATGGTGGAGTCTAGAGTAGTGCTATGGAGTTAGAAAATTAATGAGACTTACTCACAAACGTAAAGTTCAATCTAAATTAAACAAACGCTTTAAAGCGACATCAGTTACGGCGAAGGTCGCAAAACCTGTTGTAAAAAAAGCAGTGGCACCTAAGGCAAAAGAGACGGTTAAACCCGTTGCTAAAAAAACCGTAGAAGCGTCAAGTGTTTCTCTTACGCCTAAACAACAATCAGTGCTTGATATTGTTAGTCAGCATTCTGATGGTATCAATCCAAAAGGGATTGGCCTAGCTGCTGGACAAGAAGATGCGAAAGCGGCATCTTGGGCAACAGGTGGCTTGAAAAAGTTAGTTGAAGAAGGTCTCGTTGAAAAAATTCAACTTGAAGGCAATAAAGTCGCTTATAAAGCACTTTAATCGTCCAGAGTACTTTACTCGCGTAGAGAACTAGGCCGGTATAATGCTCAGACAAAAAAGGCGATAATTATTATCGCCTTTTTTATTACCTATGTCTCGTCCTGAAATGTGTTTACACATTGAGGACTTTAAAATGAACAATCCAACACCCAACCGAGCTCGACGCTCACAAAGAGATTACTCATTAGGCTTTAAATTGGCAGTA